>JBLYYW010000215.1:0-6064 GCA_048550155.1 Acidimicrobiales bacterium
GACATCGGGCCCGACGCCGATGCCGCCCAAGAGGAGAGCTCCCAATGACCGATCTCAACGGAATAGGACAGATCGAACGCGACGACCCCAGGTTCACCGCAATCGCCGATGCAACGACGTTTTCAGGCTTCACGGCTCTCGCCGAGCCCGACCCGGAGAGGCCGTCGAATAGGCGAATCCTCGCGCTGTCGTTGCTCGCCTTGTTCCTCGGCTTTTTCTTCGCAAACGTGGCGTTCTTCGGCACGTTCTTCTTGACCGATCAATACCGGGCACGTACCGAGGTCCAGTATCGCGGTTCGGCCTGGACCGAGACTCAGAACGTTGCCGTACAGAGCCGGTCGCTGACCGCGCCGGTCGCAGCGCAGTTCGGAATTCCGATCAAGGAATTCGAAGAAGACCTGGACGCCGGACTGGTATCCGGTACCCAGATCCTCCGTATCGACTACATCGACTCCGATGGCGAACTCGCCCGACAGATCGTTGCCCAACTTGCGAGCGACTACATCGACGAGATTCAGGAGCTGCCAAGTGTCGACGCTCGCGACCTGCTCGAAACTGAACTGGCGGAGATCAATGCCGAGATCGAAGACGCCCAGGAACTGCTCCGGCAGCTGGCGGCCGAGATCGATGCTCAGGCAGCTGAGGCGGCCGCAAACGGTGAGGACACCTCCAGCGAAGACGACGGTCCGATCATCATTGGCTTCGACGGCCAACCGGTGAGCACCGACAGCGCCGGAATCCGAGCCGAGCAACAGGCGACCCAGCAGCTCGTCAGCTCGTTGCGGGTGCGGAAGAACGACCTCGAATTCCGGATTCTCGACCTCGACCTTCGTGGCCTCGAGAAGACCGCCAACGGATCACCCGAGATCGTGACCGATCCGTTCCTCTTCGAGGACCCTGTCTTTCCCCGGCCACCACTCTTCGCAGCGATCGGCTTCGTGGCCGGCCTCGCCATCGGCGGACTGATCATGCTGTTCAACTGGAATCACACCGCCTGGTCCAGCATCGACGCACTGACACGCCGCCTGCCGGGCGGATCCGACGAGACCAACGCGGACGACCAGGACTAGACCGTGCTCGTCCGAACCAACAGCACCGTGGTCGGTGATTCGGCCACATCAGCGGTGTGGACGCTCATTTCGCGCGTCACCGGTTTCGGTCGGGTGCTGTTGATCGGAGCCGTGCTCGGACCTTCCTACTTCGGGAACCTCTTTCAGCTCGCAAATCAGATGCCTTGGATCGTTTTCGATCTGGCAATCGGAGCCCTGCTGGGTGCACTGCTGGTGCCCGAGCTGGTTCGTCACATCGCCAGCGGCGATCGGCAACGGACCGAACGGATCGCTGGTGGGTTCCTTGGCCTGGTGTTGTCGGCGTTCACAGCGATCGCACTCCTGGTGATGCTGTTCTCCACCCAGATTGCATCGTTGTTCGCCATCACGATCGACGATCCGGCGACGAAGGAGCTGTTCATCGAAACCGCCCGGCCGCTGCTGTGGCTCACCGCCCCTCAGCTCGTCGGATACGGAATCGCCATGACGGGACAGGCGGTGCAGCACGCGACCGGCCACTACCTGGTGCCGGCCGCAGCCTCCATTCTCGAGAACGTCACGGTCATCATCACCCTGATCGTCTTCGCGGTGGTTTTTGGTACCGGGGTGGGCCTCGGTGAATTGCAGGGTGGCGAGGTGCTGTTGCTTGGGCTGGGTTCGTCGCTCGGTGTGGCGCTCCATGCCCTCGCGCAGATCGTTGGTGCCAGACGGGTCGGACTCTCCATACGACCCCGCTGGGGTTGGAGTGATCCCGATGTCCGCTCGGTCCTTCGAAATGCCCTTCCCACGTCCGCCACCGCCCTCCTCAATGGGATGAGGTTGCTCATCATGCTGATCGCCTCGAACACGGTTGCCGGTGGTGTGGTTGCCTTCCAGCTGGCACTCAACGTCTTGAACCTTCCGGTCGCTCTGGGCTCAAAGCCTGTCGCCTACGCACTGTTGCCGAGGCTCGCACGCCACTTCCAGGCCGGTGAGATGGAAGAGTTCAGCGACGGGTACCGACGTGGTGTCGGTCTTGCGGCGCTACTGAACGTCCCTGCGGCTGCGGCTGCGCTGGCAATCGGCTGGTTTGCGGCAGGCGCGGTTGCCGTGGGTGAAATGGACACCGCTGAAGGACGAGAGTTGCTCTCCCTGGTACTCGTCGGAATCGCAGGTGCGATCATCGGTGAGGGTCTCCAGCAGCTCGCAGTTGCTGCCTCGTATGCAAAGGGCGACCCGCGCGGTCCGCTGAACAGCGTCGCGCTCCGCGTGCTGCTCACGTTCTTCGGCACCATGCTGTCGTTGTCCCTGCTGTCCGGGGCGGAGACCGTGCTGGGCATCGCCGTGTCAATGAGCGTCGCTGACCTCGTCGCTTCCGGCTATCTCCACCGACGCCTGTCGGCCACCTTCACTCCCGGTTCCTACGGACTCTCGGCCAGTGTTCTCAGGACCACCGGCGCCTCGGTCGTCTCGTTCGGTATCGGTGGGTTCGTTGCGGCCGTCGTCGCAGCCAGTGGATCCTTCGACGCTCCAGCGCAGCGAGCTGGTGCGACGCTGGCGATCGTCGGAGTCGCCCTGATCGCGTTCGTGACGGTTCGAGTTCAGCTCGACGATGAGGTGCCCTCCCTTCTCGAGCAGTTGCGCCCTGGGAGGGACAGTCGATGACTACCATTTTGGACGCACCCGAGCAGCAGCGGTTGAACGCGGTCGTCGTTGGCCCGCTCGAACTGTTGCGAGTGGACACCCATCCGGTTCCCGTCGAGCGCTTTCGTGGCTGGATCGACCACATGCTCGGGTTCTTCGTTTCAGCTCCCGGGGGACGTCGGTGGATTCTATGGGCGGCCCCTGTGGTAGCGCTGGTAGCGGGAGCTGCGGCCTCGGCGGTGTCGGTCGTGATCGGCGCCGCCGCAGTGGGAATTCTGGCGATTGCAGTCCTCACCTGGAATCACCCCCCGGTTGCGGCCTACGCGATGATCGCAGTCGGCCCTGTCGTGGTCGGGTTCGGGAGAGGACAGGTCCTGCCCTTACTCAGACCAAACGAAGCGATGTTGTTCGGTCTGTGTGCAATCCTCGGAGCTCGCTGGCTGCTCTACAGCCGACGGATCGTCTTCAAGCTCAATCGCATCGATTTCTGTATCGGTGCGCTCGCCCTCTTCGGATTCCTGACACCGATACTTCTCCAGCTGGGCCGTCTACGACCGGTCAGCGGTGACGACGTCTTCTACTCGTTGGTCTTTCTCCGTATCGCTCTGCTCTATGGACTCGTGAGGCACACGATTCGTACCCCCGGGCAAGTGCGAACCGCAATCGGTTTCGCGCTGGCCGCCGGGTCGTTCCTTGCGCTGGTCGGGGTGTTGGATTCCACCAACTTCCTCGGTTCGGCCGAGAAGTTGAACCCGTATTTTCCAAACGACAACGCGATCATCGATGACGGGCGGGGAGCGGCGTCGATTGGCAACCCGATCGGCTTCGGCGTCTACCAGGCGATCTGTGCTTTGCTCGCACTGGCGATGCTTCTCGGCGGCGAACGTCCACGGCGAGCGCTCGCCATTCCTGCGGTGTTGTGCAGCCTGGCGGTGTTTGGCAGCGGACAGATCGGTCCGGTCGTTTCGTTCCTCGTGGGTCTTGCAACCTTGGCGCTCCTCACCAAGTCGACTCGACGGTTGCTGGCGTGGTCACTGCCGTTCATTCTTGTTGCCTCCATCATCGCGGTTCCGCTCGCTCAAAGACGGATCGAAGGACTGGAGGGTCGTCAGGTTCCGAGCGCGGTTCGTGAAGGAATCGCTCGAATCGATGGTCCCGATGCCGGCTTGGCGTATTTCAACTCCAACCCCGGTTCGAGCTGGGATGTGCGCCTCTACAACCTCCAGACATTCTTCATTCCCGAATTCGACAACCCGTGGAACATCGTGCTGGGCGTGAGTTCTCAGGCCCGCTTGCCGTCACCGAGGTCGAACGAGAACTTCATATGGATCGAGTCAGGTCACCTTTGGTTGTTCTGGAGCGGCGGAGTGCCGCTCTTCCTTGCCTGGTTCGCCCTGATTGGGGTTGGAATGGTCACGTCGCGGAGGACGATGCGCACAACGGTTGGGCCGGTCGGGATAGCGGCCGGTGCGACCTTCGCGGTCCTGATGACAGTCAACGTGGCACAGACCTTCGACCCCCACATGACCCTCCGTGGCACAGCTGACATCCTCTATCCGCTCCTCGCACTCTCCGCCACTGGACTCGTTGCGAGGCAGGTCAGCAGGCCCAAGGAAGCGGTCCGATGATGGTTTCACACACAGAAGGTCGCCTGACGCACATCGGGTACGCGGTGACAACGTCGTCCCCTTCGACCCTCGATTCATCGGACATGACGCTGCGACCTCTCGACGGGAGCGCCTCATCGGTTCTTGCGGCCGCGGCTGAACTCAGCCGCACGGATCGGCAATCGCTGCTCCGCTTGGTCCAGTTCGTTGCCGATGGGCAGGGTCCGGCCTACGTGGTGTGCTCGAAGGATGGCACGCCGATCCTCGCAGCCCTACGGCTCGCCGGTGGACCGAAAACTTCCGAGGGCCTGAGGAACCGCTTCGGGAGACACATCCCGTACGTGGGTGAGCGCGAACACCTTCTGGCCGAGCTCTGGCTCAACCCTGCGACGTCCTCATCTGATCACGCAAGGGCACTGGCCGCAGTCGCCTTTGCCGACCCTCCTTCAAATCTTGCCAGGACGATCATCGTCGTTCCGCTCGCCCGCAATGGCGTTCTCGGTGCCGCGTTGGACCTGGCTCAGTTCGATCCGTACATCCACTGCCTTTCCCACTTCGTGTTGAGCAGGCCGTGGCGACGACGGGTCGATTGGATCGGGCCGCCTCCACGGCCCGGTCCGTCAGTCCTGTCCGTACCCGAAGTGGTCCGCACGCAGTCACAGCGGGCGGCGGACCTCTCCGAGGTTGCGGTCTCAACGATCCTTCCGACCAACCAGCTGTCACAGGAGGCAACACCATGACTGGGCGAACAACTCAGACCAAGAAACCAGCCGGCCGGTCCACCGCTGCCGCGGCACGCCGGGCGAAGCGACTCGACGTTTCCGCCATCGGCGGTCACCTCGCCGAACTCGGAGACGCGGCTGAGCAGCTCGAGCGTGAAAACTGCATGCTTGCCGACTCGCTCAAAGAGGCTGAGGCCAAATTCTCAGCTGCGAAGGAGACCGAACGCGCTTCGGTGAAGGCGGCGGCATCAGCCGAACGTGAGTCGGCCAAACTACGGGCCACGATTCAGCGTCGCGAGACCGAACTCGCCGAACTCGAAGCCGAACTGTCCAAGCACCGCTCCGAACGCGTGGATTGGGAAGCCATGATCCTGGCCGAGCGCGACGCCGTGATCGAAGAGCACGGTGCCGAGTTGGTCCGCGCCCGCGAGGAAGCGAATGTGTTGACCGGCCGGATTGTCGAGCTGGAAACCGAGCTCGCGATCGAACGTCAGCGGACCGCTCCCGATGCCCGCATTGTCGAGTTGATGACGACCCCCGGTACCACCCTCCTGTTGGACGGTGAGGGTCTTCTCGTAACTGCATGGCCCGGTGCGCGACCCAAAGATCGTCGTCAGCAGGTCGTCGACGCAGCGGCTCGGTTCCAGAAACGTCACGGGGTGAATGTGGAGCTCGTGCTCGCAGCGGTCAGCGGCTGGGATTCAGAGGCCGAATATGGCGACGGCCTCCGCATCCGGGTTCCTCACCAGGGAATCCCGATCTCGGTGTGTTTGGAGCAGCTTGCCCGCGTGCACGTGGAACGGTCCCCGGTTGTGACAGTGAGCGGATCGATCGCCGAGGAGCCGTGGATTTCTCTGCCCAGGGCCGGGGCCCTGCTAGGGCTGCCCGTGTCACCCCAATTCATAGATCTCACATCCACAGATCGGGCGGCGACGCCAGATCTGGGATCCGTAATGGAGGAAGCGAAATGACAACCATGATCAAGCGAGTGTTCGCAGCAGCAGTACTGCTGTCCGGGCTGCTGGTGGCCTTCGAGGCACCCGGAACCGCATCGGCGGCCGAA
>JBLYYW010000216.1:0-3567 GCA_048550155.1 Acidimicrobiales bacterium
AAGCGTCGGCGACAGCGGTCCTCAGCGACGCTGCCACCGTGACCCTGGAACGAGGCGTTTCCGCATCGAATGCATCGTTCGCATGGCAAGCGATCACCTGGGGCGGACCCGAATGGGCAGACCCGCTGACCCCGTTCCGGCAGCGCATCGACATCACCGCCGGCGGAGTTGACGCTCCCAACGGTTACACGACGCCGCTTACCTTCGATCATGCGTCGCTGGTGAGTACGGGCCTGGCGTTGCCAGGCGGTGACGACGCCCGAATATGGCGATACGACGGCACGTCATGGACCGAGCTCGACCGGGTTCTCGACGAGACCAGCTCATGGAACACCGGCACAACAACCGTGTGGTTCCGAACCCAAGAATCGATCACCGCCAACGATCGAATCTCGTACTGGCTGTACTTCGGCAATCCGACTCCCCCACCCCCACGTGACGATCCGAGCAACGTCTGGTTGCTCCGCGAGGGGTTCGAGGACGGAACGCTCGGTTTCTTCGAAGACCGGACCGGCGGCTCGGGTTGGTATCGAGCCGAGCCGTGGACCCGTCGGCAACAGCTGACGATCGACAGTGCCACCGTCTCCAGCCCGCTCACCGACCAGCCCGTTCTGGTTCGGGTAACCGACCCGGATCTCACCACCTATGCTCAGGCCGACGGATCTGATTTCCGGTTCACCGCTGCCGACGGAATGACACCCCTACCCCACGAAGTCGAGGAATGGAACCCCGCAACCGACACGCTGACGGCGTGGGTACGGCTCCCATTCCTGAGTGCGTCAACCGACACAGGCCTCTACCTCTACTACGGCGCAACAGACGCGCCGAACCAGGCCGACGGACACCTCACGTGGGCAGGAGACATTGCGTCGTGGAACATGGCCGCCGATCCGGCCGGCGCAGCACCAACGCTCAACGACTCCGGGCCGGGCAACCACGACGGTCTTGCGTTGGCCGACACCGCCGGAGCATCGACAACATCGGGCCGGGCCGTCGTTCTGGATGGATCTACCGACCGGCTGGAAGCCGCTCCGTTCGACATTCCCACGGAGGCTTTCACCGTTGCGGCGTGGTTCAGGGCTGATGGACTCGGCACGAATCCGGTGATCGCCGCGCAAGGTGACCCTGCGAACACCGGCGTCTTCGAGCTTGGGATCGATACCGAGACCACCCCGGGCTCACCGGTGGCTCGGCTCGTTGTCCGCGTCGATGGCTCAGCGATTGCAGTGAGTGGCGGCTCGATCACCGTCGGGGCTTGGCACCATGTCGTGGGAACCTTCGACGGGTCGAACCTGAGGCTGCATCTCGACGGAACGCTGGCCGCCACGGCTACGGCGCCGGGACAGACTCCCAACGGATCCAACGTGCCGGTCGTGCTCGGCGGCAATCCTGACGGAACCCGGACCATGGAAGGGCTGCTGGGTCAGGTGCGGCTGGACGACATGGCGTGGACCCCGGCCCGGGTTTCGTTCGCCTACTCAAACCTTCAGAACCCAGGCGCAACCGTTGCCGCAGGCGCAGCCGGCGGCGGGTCCTGGTTCGATCAAGGCGACTGGTCGGTACGGCGCCCTCTCGCCGTGGACGCCGATCGGGTCGACGCCCCACTCGCGGACTTTCCGCTCCTGGTCCAACTCGTAGACCCGAACCTTGCGACCAACGCTCAGTTTGACGGCGATGACCTCGTTTTCGTGGCGGCTGACGGGGTCACCCGGCTCGACCATCACATCGAGTCCTGGGATGACGCAACCGGTGCGCTCACCGCTTGGGTTCGGATTCCGGCGCTCGACAACGTCAACGATGGCGAACTCTTCCTGTATCTCGGCAACCCATCAGCGAGAGATCAGACCGATCCGAGGGCTGTCTTCGGCCCGGATTCAGACCTGGTTCTCAACGGCCAGACCCGCTGACAGGCCGAGCCGGGCCCCGCAAGGCACTCCCCGTGGGCCCTGAGCCCTACATCAGGGCTGAAACAACAGGTTCATGTACCCGACGAACTCCAGGTATGGCGTTTGGATGCCGATCAACAAGTACCCATGGACCTACCCGGGAGAAACATGAACACGACCGAACAACCCACCACCAAGAACCCTCTGAAGATACTGCTATCGGTAGCGGTCCTCCTCGTAGGAGCCGCAACAATTGCAGTGACTTCGTTGGCGCTCTTCACCGACACCGCGACCGTCGGCGCCAACTCATTCACGACCGGAACGATCGACATCAACACCGCACCGGTTTCCGCTGTCGTCGAGATGCCCGCGATGGTCCCCGGCGACCAGATCACCAACCCGCTGACGGTTCGAAATGACGGCACTCTCGAGCTTCGGTATGCCATCGAATCGACCACGACCGAAGACACCCTTGCATCCGAGTTGGTCATGACGATCAAGTCCGGCGTCACCACCTGTGATGACGCCAACTGGGCCGCCGATGGGACGACCCTGTACTCGGGTCGTCTGGGCAGCACCGGAATGGATGCTGTTCTTGGCTCGGCTGTCCCAGGCGTAGATGCCGGCGATCGTGTTCTGGCGTCGACCGCCAGCGAAGTCCTCTGCTTCAACGTGACCCTTCCGCTGGCGGCGACCGCCGGTCAGGGAACGACCACGGTGGCGACTCTCGACTTCGAGGCCGAGCAGACCGCCAACAACCCGTAACGGTACGGGTCCAACCTGATGACCCGACGATGGGCTCGACAGCTTGCGTTAGCCGGTGCGCTAACGCTGCTCGGGTCCATCGTCGCGCTCGTACCGCCCTCCCCGGTCGGCGCAGCGCCGGGCGACTCGCCCCCCATGGCTGTCTGGCGGCGTGACAGTCAGACCACACCGTCCTTCGCCGAGTGGGATGGTTCGAGCTTTGGTGCCACCCAGGCCTCGGCCGGCGTCGGGGACTTCCGGATCATGCAGGGGGCCGAAGCACCAACCCGGAACGAGGCGATTGTCGTTGGTGTTGATGCCGGCGGAACGATTGCCGGTGAACGGTGGGATGGCTCGACCTGGTCAGCCATGCCTGCGCTGGGCACGACAAGCCAGGCCTTCTGGTGGGGGGCCGAGGTCGCCTACGAGTCATTCAGCGGCGATGCAATGGTCGTCTACGCCGACGGCACAGCGCTGAACTACCGGACCTGGAACGGGTCGACCTGGTCAGCGGAGGCATCGGTTCCTGAACCGCCGGGCGGCACCCCGCGCCAGATTCGTCTCGCCGCCGATCCAACCTCGAACGAGATGGTGGTCGTCGTCAGCAACGACTCCAGCCAGGACTACGCCGTGGTGTGGGATGGCTCCACCTGGGGCAACGGAATCACGCTCGATGCCACCGGGGCCGGCAACGACCGGACCGACGTGTTCGTGGCCTACGAGCAGCAGAGCGGCGAAGCTCTCGTTGTATACGGGTCGGGGAACGACGACATCCACCACCGCACCTGGAACGGCACGTCCTGGGAAAGCGAGCTGGTCCTGACCGGCATCGGAGGCGGCTATGCCAGATGGACCACACTCGGCACTGACCCTGGCAGCGATCGGATCGGGCTCGGGGTGCTCACCAACGACGCCGACGTGTGGTTCGCTGTGTGGG
>JBLYYW010000217.1:0-3352 GCA_048550155.1 Acidimicrobiales bacterium
ACACCGAGCCGCTGGATGCCGTCGTCGCAGATCTGGAGAGCTTCATTCCGAGTCACATGGACTCTTCGGGGGTTCCCGGCCTGGCGATCGCACTAGTGCGGGACGGGCAAGTTGTATGGACTGAAGGCTTCGGTGTTACCAACCGCCTGACTGGCGAAGCGGTGACTCCCGACACGGCCTTCGAGGTGGCCTCGATTAGCAAGGTGGTCACTGCCTACACCGCGCTCCGCCTCGTGGACGAGGGCGAACTCACCCTCGATGAACCTCTGGTCGCCTCGCTGGCGACACCGTGGCTCCCGCCTTCTGACCTCGCTGGAGAAATCACCCTGCGCCACGTGGCGTCGCACAGCTCAGGCCTCAAAGACAATGATCTCGGTCCATTTGACAAAGGAATCAGGTTCGAGCCGGGTTCCCAATTCGCGTACTCAGGCGTCGGCTTCGTGTACATGCAGCAAGCGGTTGAGCAGGTAACGGACGCATCGCTCGAGGATGCGGCTCAGACATTGGTTTTCGGGCCACTGGGAATGCAGTCGAGCACCTTTGCGGGACAAGCCGATTACAAGCTCAACATGGCTAACGGCCACATAACCTATGCCTTGCCGCTGCTGTTCTTCCTTCTCCCATTCGCCGGCCTCTTCGTTGTCCTCACCCTTGCCGGGATGGTCGTGCGCAGGATATCGACCGGTCGGTGGCGCCCGACCACAAAGCTGGTGGTTGGCACTGCCTCCGTAGCCGTATTGATGGCGCTGATTTGGGTGTACCTGACCTTGGGAAGGGTTCTGCCGAATCTCGCACTCCTAACCGTCCTATGTGTGTTGGTCTTTGGCGGCATCGTTGCGTTGCTCTGGTTCCTATCTCGCAAGATGGGCGCACGAATAACGGAGCCGCGGCAACGCACTCGCGTGCACATGCTGACGATGAGCGTGACGGTTGTTGCTCTGTTGTTGCTTTCGGGGACGGTGACGGGCCCCATGCCCAGCATCCTGTCTCCGCCGCCGAGCGCAATCGGTTCACTGCGGACCACCGCACCCGACCTGGCAACCTTCCTCGCCGAGGTGGCTGCACCACGCTTGCTCGACGAGCAGACCGCCAGCCAACTCGGTACTCCCCAAATCGCCATCAACGAGAACTTCTCGTGGGGTCTGGGAATCGGGATCCAACACAGCGACCTAGGTCAGGCATTGTGGCAAAACGGGATGACCCCGGGTTTCCGCAGCGTGATGGTGATCTATCCCGAGCACCAGTGGGGTGTCGTCGTGCTTACCAACAGCGATGCCGGGTTTCCCCTCGCCTACGACGTCGCCGCCAGGGCGCTCGGCGGCAAGGCACAATGGTCGTCCTTCTAGCTCAGTGCGATGGATTCTTCTGGTGGGCGCTACTGGGATTGAACCAGTGACCTCTGCCTTGTCGAGGCGCATCACGGGGTTCCTGTGACCTGCGGAAACGGCCGAATACATGCTCTGACCGGGGAGTTCTCTGCTCATCGACTTTCATTGATTCGCAGCGTTTCTCAGCGAAACGTGTCCAATGCGCGTCCTGGCGCTCGTCGACCTGTGCGAGTTCGGTTGATACTTCTCACAGGATGTTCGGTTGATGGTTGATATGGTGCCGGTTGGATTGCGAAATCTGCTCTACCTGGGTGGTATCCCGGCCGATCCTCTTCCGGGTCTTCAATCTGAGATCACTGTCCCTCCACAGACAGGGTGTGGGACAATTAGATATGGCGACCGGATTGGTTGCCGGCCGGGAGGCATCGATGGGTACCAAGGACAAGGGCAGCAGACGCACCAAGAAGGGCGCTGCCAAATGCCTCAAGGAAGAACGCCTCGACAAACGAGTGAAGAGGTCCACCCTCGAAAGCAAGGCGAACGAATCAGTAGATCGGGCCTTCGGACGCTGAGCACATCGAAGCATCGCCTGGAGCAACTCGAGCCTGACGCAGACCGGCTTCGAGTCGCGGTACTTGCCCCCATCTCGTGGCGGGTACCGCCCCGGCACTATGGGCCGTGGGAGCAATTCACCTCGCTCCTGACCGAAGGGTTGGTAGCCCGCGGCGTCGACGTGACGCTGTTCGCTACAGCCGATTCAGTCACCGCGGCCCGGCTGGTCGGTGTCGCACCCACTGGATACTCAGAGGACCCATCGCTCGACGCCAAGACGTGGGAAGCGTTGCACATCGCTGCGGTGTTCGAACGTGCAGCCGAGTTCGATCTGATCCACAACAGTTTTGACTTCCTACCCCTCACCTACACCCGGCTCGTGGACACGCCCGTGATCACCACCATCCACGGGTTTGCTTCTGATGCCACTTTGCCCGCGTACCTCGAGTACGCCGATCGGGTCAGCTACGTGGCGATCAGCGACGCGGACCGCCATCCGGCGCTTCCATATGTGGCCACCATTCACCACGGCATCGATCTCGACTCCTTTGAGGTCGGGCCCGGTGGTGATTCCCTGGTCTTCTTTGGTCGGATCCACCCCGACAAGGGGACCGCGGCCGCCATCGAAGTGGCCAAACGGGCAGGGGTCCCGCTAGTGATCGCAGGAATCGTCCAGGATCACGAGTATTTCGAAAGTGCGGTCGAGCCACATCTCGATGGGGACCGCGTGAGCTACCTGGGGCCTGTGGGCCCGGATCGCCGTCAAGATGTCCTGGGTAACGCCGGGGCGCTGCTGCACTTGATCGATTTCGACGAGCCGTTCGGCTTCAGCGTGGTGGAAGCGATGGCCTGTGGGACCCCCGTGATCGCCCATGAGCGAGGCTCGATGCCGGAGATCATCCGACCGGGCGTCAGCGGGTACTTGGTGGCGACGGCCGAGGCAGCGATTGAGGCTGTTCGCGCTGCCGGCAGCATCGACCGGTTGGGTGTTCGCCATTCGATCGAGCGACGATTCAACGCGGCGCGGATGGTGGACGACTACCTAGCGCTCTACCACCAGATCCTCGACCAGGGCTGAGGGGTCCGGCCGGACTCAAGTTAACTCTGCCAGGAGCGCATTTACAGGGACCGTGGCAAAGCTGGACGATGTGTCCGACGCCCCGTAGGCAATCACCAGAAGATCGTTGTGGATGATTGATCCACACGAGTAGACAACGTTGGGCACATATCCATCACGCTCCTGCTCGTTTGGAACCAGGAAGGGGTCGCGGAGGTGCCCGATTACCCGACTCGGATCATCGATGTCGAGCAAGATGGCGCCGAGAGCGTACTGCCGCATGGGACCGACTCCGTGGGTGACCACCAGCCACCCCGCCTCGGTTTCGAGGGGCGCTCCCGCGTTGCCGATCTGCATCAGCTCCCACGGTCGGCTTGGTACCTGAATCCTTTCGGCATCGTGCCAGAAACGGATG
>JBLYYW010000218.1:0-5176 GCA_048550155.1 Acidimicrobiales bacterium
GCTCGGCTAGTTCGACCACGCACATACGACAAGCACCCCAGACCGACAGACCCTCCACATAGCAGAGGGCGGGGATGTTGAAGCCGTGCCGGCGGGCGGCCTGAAGCACCGACTCACCTTCGTAGGCATCGACCTCGGTGTCGTCGACGACGAACTCGATGGTCTTGCGTCGGTCACGCATCGACGGCCTCCCGGTCGACCAACAACTCTTCGTACTCGGGGCGGAAGTAGTGCAGGGTGCTGACCACCGGGTTCGGGGCCGACTGGCCGAGCCCACACAGGCTGGTCTCCCGAACCACGACGCACAATTCTTCCAGCAGGGCCAGGTCGCCGGCGGTACCGCGACCGGTGCAGATCTTGTCGAGCAGACCGTGGATCTGCACGGTGCCGGCTCGGCAGGGAACACATTTGCCGCACGACTCGTCCATACAGAATTCCATGAAGAACCGGGCCACCTCGGGCATCGACACGGTGTCGTCCATCACGATCAGGCCGCCCGATCCCATGATCGAACCCAGTTCGCTGAGCGAGGCGTAGTCAACCGGGGTGTCGAGGAACTGTTCGGGTATACAACCGCCGGAGGGGCCGCCGGTCTGGGCTGCCTTGAACGCTCCACCGCTAGGCACCCCTCCGCCCATGTCGTCGATGATCGTGCGCAGGGAGATACCCATCGGGACCTCGATCAGGCCGGTGTTCTCCAGCTTGCCCGCCAGCGCGAACACCTTGGTGCCGGGGCTACCGTCGGTCCCGATCGAGCGGAACCAGTCGCTGCCCCGACCGATGATGGCCGGGACATTGGCCAGCGTCTCGACGTTGTTGATCATGGACGGACTGCCGAACAGGCCCCGCTCGGTGGGATAGGGAGGCCGCAACTTCGGCATGCCCCGTTTCCCCTCGATCGATGCCATCAGCGCCGTTTCCTCGCCGCAGACGAACGCGCCGGCGCCGATCCGAACCTCGATCTCGAACGTGAAGTCGGTTTCGAGGATCCGTCGGCCCAGTAGGCGATTGCGACGAGCCGAACGGATGGCTCGGTCCAGCCGCTCAACCGCCTTGGGGTATTCGGCTCGCACGTAGATGTACCCCCGGTTGGCACCGGTTGCGTAGGCGGCGATCGCCAAACCCTCGATCACTCGGTGGGGATCATCCTCCATGACCGTCCGGTCCATGTACGCACCGGGGTCACCTTCGTCACCGTTGGCGATCACGTACTTCTGATCACTTTCGGCTCCAGCCAGAAGCGACCACTTGGTTCCGGCGGGATAGCCGGCTCCGCCCCGACCCCGAAGACCCGAGGCCCGGACCTCCTCCACCACCTGATCGGGGGTCATTGTGGTGATGGCCTTCTCCAGCGCCAGATAGGCACCGTGGGCAACAGCCGACTCGAGCCGATCGGGATCGATGATGCCGGCGTTGGCCAACACGACCCGTCGCTGTTCAGCGAAGAACGGACCGTGGTGATCCAGGACCTTCGACTGAACCGGGGCGTGCTGCCCCGTGTGGGATTTCACGATCTCGGAGCCGGTCTCGGCATCGACGTGCTGGTACATGGTCTCGTCGCCGCCGCGCTCGAGGACCCGCACGAGAGGACCCCGGCTGCACAACCCCATGCACCCGGTCGGTACCAGCTGTACGGTCTGAGATTGTCCCGACGTTGAGATTTCCCGCTCCATGGCGCTGTAGGCGGACCCGGCGCCCGCCGACTGGCAGGCGGTGCTGGCGCACGCTTTGATCCGCCACGGATACCGGCTCCGCGTTTCGAGCTCGCGGATGGCAACTTCGTGCAGGTCGATCGGTGTGGCCACTACGGACCGTCGCTTTCGAATGCCCGGGCGACCGCTGCAAGAGTCGAGACGGGTTCTTCGTGGGCCAGGACTGCTCCGTCGAGCACCACGACCGGAGCCAGCCCGCACGATCCGATACAGCGAGCGGTTCGCAGCGTCAGCCGCCGATCCTCGGACGTGGTGCCAGCGGCAACGTCGAAGTGTTCGCCGACGACACGAACGATCGCGTCGGCCCCTTTCACAAAACACGCGGTGCCGGTGCACACGGTGCAGGTGTGGTCTCCGGGTGCGCTGAGGTCGAAGAGATGGTAGAAGGTGGCCACGCCGAACACTTGGCTCGGTGGCAGCCGGAGGGAGTGGGCCACGTACAGCAACACATCCTCGGACAGGTAGCCGAAGACGTCCTGGGCGACGTGGAGGATCTCGATCAGCTGGTCCTGGGCGTGGTGGACCCGATTGATTCGTTTGTCGACGACCGCGAACCGGGAATCACCCGATGGATGTGAGCTCGCGTCGATCCCCTTCGTCATCGTCACCGGTTCGAATGCTCGTCGCGATACCTGTCGCGCGGACAGGGGCCAAAGGCCCTTGCGGCCGCAGGGCGGCCGGTTGGGGGATTCAGCTGGTGTGTGTCTGGACCCGAGCGCCCGCCAATGGGAGGCTGGTCGTTATGGTTGGTTGGGGAGGTATGTGCCGATGCATCAGTTGACGGGGTATCACCGGCCGGCGACGGTCGAAGAAGCGTTGAACTTGCTGGACGGGACTCGGGTGGTTTTGGCCGGTGGGACGACCATTCGTCACGACGGCGGCGGGCCCCCGGTGGAAGTGGTCGATCTGCAGAACCTCGGGTTGGACACTGTGAACCTTGACGGGGACCGGATCGAGTTGGGCGCCATGGTCACACTGCAGTCCCTTGTCGATGATGACCGCGTGCCGGAACTGATTCGGACCACTGCGCGGGCTGAGCTCCCGAGCACCCTTCGTACATTGGCCACGGTTGGAGGAACAATTGCGACCGGTGGAGGCGAGAGCGTCTTTCTCGCCGCCCTGCTCGTGCACGATGTGTTGGTGCACTTTGCCGACGGCACGTCGAAAGATCTCCGTACTGTGTTGCGTGATGGCGTAGGCGCCTCCCAGTTGATCGTCGGGATCAACGCCACCACCGGAGGCACGTCGGCGATGGCCGGGACTGGGCGCACACCAGCGGATATCCCGATCGTGGCTGCGGTGGGTAGGGAGGCCAACGATCATTTGCACATCGCCGTGTGTGGCGTGGCCGCGACGCCTTTACTCGTCGACCCCGTCGAACTCGATCAGCTCGACCCACCGGCGGACTTCCGAGGGTCTTCGGACTACCGCCGGCACCTCGCCAAAGTACTCACGGCCCGAGTGGTAGAGGAGTTGTCATGACGATCATCACGTTCGAACTCAACGGTGGGACCGTAGAGACCCAAGTGGCTCCCCACGAGTCGCTTTTCACTGTCTTGCGCCGCCTCGGCATGTTCTCGGTGAAGTATGGATCGGCAACCGGGGAAACCGGTGCCGCCGCCGTACTGCTCGACGGCTCCTTGGTGTCCTCCGACGTCGTTCTGGCTCATCAGGCCGACGGTCACTCCGTCACGACGGTCGAGGCGCTCAACGTCTCGCCCGAGCTGCATCCGATCCAGGCGGCTTTTGCCGCAACAGGGGCCCTGCAGTCTGGCTACTCCGCCGGGGCCATGGTGCTCGGTACCGTCGCGCTGCTGGAACGTGACCCAGATCCGAGCGAGGATGCGATTCGCGACATGCTGTCGGGGATCCTGGACCGAGAAACCGGGTATGTGAAGCCGGTCGAGGCGGTCAGGCGAGCAGCTGCAGTGCTGCGAGGTGATGACGTGGCGCCGTTCGGTTCGCTCATCGTTCCGCCGATGACCGATGGTACGAACGCGGTTGTCGTCGACCCCGACGACGCAGCGCCCGACATGCCGCCGGCTCTGCCCCGCGTGATCCCCTCTGTCGACGTACCAGACATGGCGGTCGTCGGAAAACCCGAGGTCAAAGTCGACGCGCTGAAGCTGGCCAAGGGCAACCCGGCCTTCACCGACGACATCGAGATGCGGGGAATGTTGTACGCCAAGGTGCTGCACAGCCCACACGCTCACGCCCGCATCGCCTCGATCGATGACAGCGCTGCGACCGCACTTCCCGGTGTTCATGCGGTGCTCCATCACGGCAACACCGAGCGGGTGAAGTATGCGTCCGGCGGCCAATCGTGGCCAAACCCTCATCCCTACGACCAGGTGAGTTTCGACGACACGGTGCGCCACGTGGGGGATCGGGTCGCAGCGGTAGCGGCCGAGTCCATCGAGATCGCGGAGGAGGCGGTCCGGCTCATCGAGGTGACCTACGACGTCTTGCCGGCTGTCTTTGATGAGTTGGAGGCGATCCAACCCGGTGCCCCGGTGATCCATGCCGAAGCGGACACCCAGGACATCCACGACCGAGATCGCAATATTGTTCACCATTTCGAAGCCCAGCGCGGCAACTTGGAGGCAGCTTTCGCCAAGGCGCCGCATGTGTTCGAAGGAACCTTCCGGGTCCACCAGGTCCAGCAGGTGCCGATCGAACCTCACATCACCATCGCCTGGCTCGACAGCGACGAGCGCATGATCGTGCGCACCGCCACTCAGGTGCCGTTCCACACACGTCGCATGCTCGCTCCGCTGATCGGTATGGAGGTGAAGAACATCAGGGTGATCAAGCCCCGGATCGGTGGTGGGTTCGGCGCCAAACAGGAGATGCTGATCGAAGACATCGCCGCCCATCTCGCCATCGCCACCCGCCGACCGGTTCGCTTGGAGCTCACCCGAGAGGAGGAATTCTGGGCCAGCCGAACCCGGCACCCCCAGACCATCACGTTCAAGAGCGCGGTCGACGACGACGGTACCCTGCTGGCTCAACACATGAAGCTGGTGGGCAACACCGGTGCCTACGGAACCCACGGGTATACCGTGCAAGCGGTCAGCGGACTGCGAGGACTCACCTCCTACAACGCTCCCAATAAACGTTTCGACTGCGACGTTGCGTACACGAACATCCCTGTTCCCGGGGCCTACCGGGGTTACGGCGCGCCCCAGGCCCTGTTCGCCCTCGAGGCGCACATGGAAGACATCGCTCACTCGTTGGACGTGGATCCGCTCGAGTTCAAGCGGCAGAACTGGGTGAAGCTGGGCGACGAGCTGAACATCGCCCCCCACATCGGTGAGCGGGCCACCGACGACCAGTTGGAACTCGACGAATACCCCAAGGTGATGTCGTCGGGGATCGAAGAGTGCGTGGCCCAAGGACAGCGATCGATCGGTTGGCACCGCCGGCTCGATCAGGCGTGGCGCGAGCCTGCCGATCGTCCCCAC
>JBLYYW010000219.1:0-10747 GCA_048550155.1 Acidimicrobiales bacterium
AACGGGAGATGGCATGGCCACCTCCCGCTCGATGCTTTGAACTGGGGGAACTACTCGATACGGAGCCCTGAGATGGCCCGAGCGACCACGAGCTGCTGGATCTGCTCGGTGCCTTCGAAGATGTCGTAGATCTTCGCATCTCGGTGCCAGCGCTCCACCGGATACTCGCGGGTGTAGCCGTAGCCGCCGAGGATCTGGATCGCACGTTCGGTGGCCCAAACCGCAACCCGGCCGGCCTTCAGTTTGGCCATTGAACCTTCGGCGTACTTGAACTGTTTGTTGCGTCCGAGGAGGGCAGCACGCCACACCAGAAGGCGGGCAGCGTCGATCTCAACGGCCATATCGGCCAGCATGAACGCAATGCTCTGGTTCATGATGATCGGGCGGCCGAAAGCCTCGCGCTCCTTGGCATATTCGAGCGAGTACTCATAGGCCGCCCGGGCGATACCAACCGCCATGGCGCCGACTGCGGGACGGGTGTTCTCGAACGTCTGCATCGCGGCCTGGGAGTGAATGTGCTTGCCCTCGCGCACTTTGGCAAGGCGCTCGTCGAGCTTGTCCTTGCCACCGAGGAGGCAGTGGCCCGGAATGCGAACGTCGTCGAGGATCACCTCGGCGGTGTGGCTCGCCTTCAGTCCGTGCTTCTTGTACTTCTGACCCTGGCTGAGCCCCTTGGTGTTGGGGGGAACGATGAACGATGCGTGACCCTTGGCTCCGAGAGCCGGGTCGATCACGGCGACGACAACGTGAACGTCGGCGATTCCGCCGTTGGAGATCCACGCCTTGGTGCCGTTGAGGACCCACTCGTCGCTCGCCTCGTCGTAGACGGCCCGGGTGCGGTAGCCGCCGACATCAGAGCCGGCGTCGGGCTCGGACGCAGCAAACGCGCCGAGCTGAACGTTGTCCGCGTCCCCGTAACACTGAGGCACCCACTCCATCACCTGCTCCGATGTGCCCGAAGCGGCGATACCGGCGGCAGCGAGACCTGAGGCCATGATTGCCATGCCGATTCCGGCGTCACCCCAGAACAGCTCCTCGAGAGCGACCGGACTGGAAAGACCGGTTGGATCGTTCATCATTAGTTCGGCCATGAACTCCCAGCCGTAGAGTCCGATCTTGGCGGCCTCTTCGAGGATGGGCCACGGCGTTTCTTCCCGCTCGTCCCATTCGTGGGCGGCTGGCCGAATCACGTTGTCGGAGAAGTCGTGCACCCACTTCTGGAGCTGCAGTTGGTCTTCGTTCAGTTTGAGGGAGAGCTCGGTCATCGAGGTCACATCCGATCTGTGGGGAAGCTTTTGGGAGGGTCACCATTCCATCGGCCAAAGTTACCGAGGAGTAATGAAAACAACGTAGCTCAAGTTACCGTGCGGTAGCAACCGGCAAAGGTCACTTTCCAACCCGACGCCGCTGGCGCCGAATCTGTTGCCAGAATGAAGCGGTGGAGTCAGAGGAAGAGGGCCAATGGTCCTGGTGGCAGGAAGACAGCATGGACGTTCCTCCCACCGCCCCGATGCGGGCGGCTGTTCTCGCTGACCCTGCCCTCGACGAAGTCGACGCTGGCTCCGAGATCGAACCGAACACTCCGGCTGCTCCCGAGAACGATCCGGTGAGAATGGCGTTGATCGGATTGGTCGCAGTTTTGTCCGTGACGCTGGCTGGGGTCAGTTATGCACGATTTGCCGACGGCGGTTCGGTCAGCGACGCCGCCGGGGCGGTCGTCACGGCGTCGACCGCGCCTACCACCACTGTTGCCGACGTCGGGTTGACAACCACCTCCGCGGCACCCTCGTCCACGACAACTTCCACCACCGCTCCCCCAACGACAACCACGACCCTCACCCAAAGCAGCACCACAACTGCACTTCCGGCCTCGGAGCCGCCGACTCCGCCACAAGACGTCACGGTGGTGAGCACATCGAACACCGGGGCCGAAATTCGCTGGCGGAGTGAGGAATGTGTGGGCTCGCGATACCGGGTCGGCCAGTTCGAAGAGGGTGGAGGCGGCTTTCCCGAGATTCAACGATGCTGGTTCAACCACGTGATCCTGGCCGGTGACCCGGCGTTCTCACCACCGCTCTCCCCCAACACCAGCTACTCGGTCATGATTCAGGCCGTGGCCCGAGACGGCACGACCAGCGAGCCGGTGGTCATCGAATTCACCACGACGTCTTAGCGCGGCTAGGCCGGTACTCCGACGGCCTCACACATGAAGCGCATGTAGTCCGCGCTGAGGGCAAGTCGATCGCTCAACGTCCTCTGAAAAGTCCCAGATGTCACCTCGCGCTGGCTGAGCTTGGAGATGCCGATGAAGTCCTTGCGTTTGAGGTCCTCGACAAGTGGATGGTCGGGATCGAACCCCTTCGGCGGCCGCTTCAGCGAATCACCCTGAAGTTCGAACCGGGATGAGAAGTCGCTTTCCATGATCGAGGACCAGCGGTCGGGGTGCTCAGCGATGAACTCCCGAATCTCGTAGGCCAGTTTCGTTTCGGGTCGCCACAGACCGGCTCCAGCGAAACAGTTGCCCGGTTCGATGTGCAGATAGAAGCCCGGTGAGTGGGCGTCTTTGGCGCGCTCGTGGCGAAAGTGAATTCCCACATGGGTCTTGTAGGGAGTCTTGTCCTTGCTGAACCGAACGTCGTTGTGGATCCGGAAAAGCGAACCGCCGACGGTCTTGGCATTGGCTTCGAAGTGTGGGCTGATGCCGTGAAGGGGTTCCCTGAAGTCCTCGATGAACCGGAGAGCAGGTTCGCGCAGCACACGTTCGTAGCGATCCTTGTTGGCTGCGAACCAGTCGCGGGTGTTGTTCTCCTTCAGCTCCTCGAGGAACGAGAACAGCTCCGTAGTGAAATACGCCGACATGACTCAGGTGATTCTGGTGAACGCCGGTTCAGATCTGGTGGAGCGAGCCGGGTCGAATCGATAACCCATCCCGTCGAAGTCGCGCAGTCCACTCATCGACGACACCCGGTTGCGCACGATCCATCCGGCCATCGCTCCCCTTGCCTGCTTGGCGAAGAAGGCCTTCACCTTCGGCTCGTCGCCGTCCTTCCCGTCCAGGAACCGAGGCGAGATGAGAGTGCCGTCGAGGTTCGCCTTCTTGACCGAGCTGAAGTACTCGTTGCTTGCGAGGTTGACGACCGCCCGAGCGCCGGGGCTCTCAGCCAGATCCTTGTTCAGCATGTCGGTGATGTCGGATCCCCAGAACTGGTAAAGATCCCGGCCCGCCGGATTCTTGAGCTTGGATCCCATCTCCAACCGGTACGGCTGCATGAGGTCGAGCGGCCGGAGCACGCCGTAGAGCCCGGACAGAATCCGCACCGTCTTCTGCGCATGGGTGAAGTCGCGCTGGGAGAAACTGGTTGCATCGAGTCCGCGGTACACATCACCGTTGAAGGCCAGCACCGCCGGGCGGGCATTGTCTGGGGTGAACGGAGTGGACCAGTCCAGGAACCGGGCGGCGTTCTCTTCGGCCAGCGGGGCCGAGATGCTCATCAGTTTGGCCAACCTTGCTGGTCCCATTGGAGCCAGAACATCGATCAACTCCGCGGCGCGGTCGAGCATGCGCGGTTGACTGTGCTTCTTGGTAGCCAACGGTGTCTCGTAGTCCAGTGACTTTGCGGGAGAAAGGAGAATCAGCACAGTTCAGTTGTATCAGCCATTGAGGGTTTCTTGGAAGGCGACCGAATCAGCGCGGAAGCGAAGATCGAGATCTCCTCCGGCGAGTTCGCGAATCTCTCGGCCCACGAACAGGCCGCGGTCCAGGTCGTAGACGGTGACCGACGCCGGGCTGCGCCGTTCTCCTTCCGGGCTCAGCTCGGCCGCTTCAAATCCTGCGACGAACCGGCCATCGGGCGTCCAATCGAACGCGGTTGGGCCAGCCGTGGCGAACAACAGCTCGCTGGCGTCGTTGACCGATGTCGGATCGGCCGCCAACAGCAGAACCTTGCCGCCGAGTGAGTCATCGGAGCCTCGACCCACGACGAGCGCGACCGAGAAGTTCCCATCGGGCGAACTCGACATCGTGACGACCTCTGCGCTCGGGTCGACCCAGACATTCTGCTCGAAGACCGCGTTGTCGGTGTTGACGATCGTCGGCTGATCAGCGCCGTCTATCAGAATCCGGTTTATTCCCAGCTCACCGAGGGCGAGCCCGGGAACACTTTCGACCAAGGGGACGAGCGTCGTGGTTGCGATCGTCGAATCTTGGACGTCGTAGGTGGCGACGGTGGTCATAGCTATCGGGCCCGGTTCGTCGAAGGCCATGCCCCACTCGCCCCAAAGCCGCAGGCGACCCGGGAAATCGGCCCGGAAGCGGCGGCTGAGGACACGCCGTTGGGTGTAGTCCTCCACCACAACGTCGGTCACGGTAGGAGCCAGGGTGTTCAGCTTCGCAAATGCGATCACGCCGGGATCGGTGGGGTGCCATGCGTACCCGTTGATACGGACCGCCACGGGGTCCATCACCCAGTCATCTCCGCCCAGTTTGCCGACAACTAGAACGTCCTGTTCGAAGGCGTTCTTGTAGACCCCGGCCAGCCAGTTCCCCGACGCGTCGAAGGACATCTGATCCAGCGCCCGGCTGCCGGCCGGAAATCTCTCGAGCTTTGGTGCCGGGCCGTAGAACTGAAGCGGCTGGGTTGCCTGGTCTCCGACCGACCCGACCACGATCACCGCATCGAGTGCGCTGCTGATCTCGGAGTACCGATTGTCCAGCTGGATACCACCGGAACCGTAGGCCTGGAGTTCGTCAAACTCTTCTACTGGGCCCGCAGCTTCAAACGGCGCTGGCTCACCCGACTCGTCATCGGCGGCCGAGTCGGCGGAATCGGACGAGTCTGATGGCCCGAGGGCATTGAATGCGATGGCCGCTGGGACCAACAGGACGGCCAGCGCAATGAGGAGTGACTTGAGCTGCGAGGACCTGGTGGCCGAAACCCGGCTGTGTACCGCGGTGTCGACATCGTCGAGCAGGGTCACTTGGCCAGTAGAGCTGCGCTGCACGTCAGGGAGGTGCTCCGGGCGCGCTTGTTTTCCTCGGCGTCTCATGGATTCGGGCCTTCCACCCCTTCAACAGTACCTACACGTGCTGGCGGCCGGCCCATCAGGCGAAGAGCTGGGCATGTTGCGGAGCTTCACACCGTCGTTCGTACCCGCGACAGCCCGCTGGCTAGGCGCCGGGGGGACTGTATTCTGGTGACCGCTTGACCGCCTCATCGACCTCTGCGGCTGTCAGAAGTGGGGTGGTACGGATGTTCACCGCTCCGGTGGCAGCGACGGTGAGTGCCACCGCCGTTGCGGCCTGATGGTCGGGGAGGTCGACAATCACAAAGACGTCGTCCTTGCCCAACGCGTAGTACATAGCTTCCACCGAGCCGCCGACGCTCGCGGCCAGGGCCTCAACGGCTTGGCGTCGACCCGATCCTCCATCGGCGATCAGCCCCTTGGCACCTTCGGTGTTGTACCTACCTGTAAACAAATACTTGGCCATGATGTTCCCTTCGTTGCTCGGAACGATGTGCTCCGTTACCGCAGCATGCGCTGGCTGGCAGGATGCGTCAATCGAAACGATGGACCTGAGATTGATCGACACGTATCGTCACGGTCCCACCGATGGGAAGCTGTTTATCCGTCTCCATGGCCAACCCCCCAAGACCGTTGAGCGATTCGTGAAGTCTCACCGTCGATCGCCACCGCCCATCGACGAACCGGGCCGACAGCACCGTTGCCACCACGCCATCAGGGACCGCCGCGGCCATGCCATCAGGGGCCACGGTCAGCGCGGTGATGGGTATCACTGCGGAATCGCTGACATTGGGATGCCCCAGGAAGCGGGCGATCCACGGAGTCACCGGGGACCTCCACAAGCTCTGAGCATCACCGGCAGCGACGACCGATCCCGCCTCGAGGAGCAGTAGCTGATCGGCAACCACCGCGGCCTCTTCCTGATCATGGGTGACGTACAACGCGGTTGTGCCGACCGTCCTCAACAAGCTGGCCAGCTCGTCGACCAGCCCCTCCCGCAATCTTCGGTCCAGAGACCCCAAGGGCTCATCGAGCATCAACAGGGACGGCCGAGGTGCCAACGCCCTCGCAAGCGCAACCCGCTGGGCTTCGCCACCGGACAGGTGTGAGACCGACCGGTGACCAAACCGGGGTAACTCCACCAGCTCCAGAAGTTCATCTACTCGGGCGGCTCTCTCGGCGGGCGCCCAGCCGGCCTCAACCAAGCCGAAGGCCACGTTGTCGGTCACCGAGAGGTGGGGAAAGAGGGCGTGGTTTTGGAACATCAGCCCGATTCCTCGCCGATGAGGCGGCACGTCGGTGACGTCGTTGCGGCCCAGCTCGACCGTCCCCGACGCAGGAACGAAACCGGCGATGGCTCGCAGCAGCGTGGACTTGCCGCTTCCGCTGGGACCCAGCACAGCAAGAACCGAACCATCCGGCGCAGTGAAGGACACATCTTGAAGAATCGGCGTCGTTCCGATCGTGACCGACAGGTTCGAAACCGCCAGCCCGCTCACAGCCAGCTCCCGACCTGAGTTCCCCTGAACCGATCGACCACAACGACCAAGGCAACGATGACAAGACCGAGGAGAACACAGAGGGCGGCCGCCTGGCCTTGCAACACCGCAGCGGGTTGCCCGATCAATCCGAAGATTGCCTGAGGCGCGGTGTAAGAATCCCTACCACGAGCCAGGAATCCGCTGGCGCCGAATTCGCCCAGGCTCACCGCTGCGGCGAACCCCATTCCTCCGGCAACGGCGGGCCACAACAGGGGCGTCATCACCCGCTGGATTACACGGCGGGGTCGGGAGCCCAGTGCCGAGCCGGCGTAGATCAGAGATCAATCCAGCGATCGCAGTGCGGGCAGCACCGACCCGACGACAAAGGGAATTCCGATGACAGCGTGGGCGACGATCACCAGCACCGGCGAGCGGCGGAGTTCGAAGAATGTGAACCCGACCAGATACCCGAAGCCCAGGGTGACCGCCGAGATCCCCAGCGGAACGAGGACCGCTGCCTCCACCCAGCGGGACCATCGGCTTCCCGTCCCTGCCGCCACGGCCGCCAGCGTCCCTACCGCACCGGCCAAGACCGCCGCGGCGGTGGCGAACACTATCGAGTTGGCCAGGGCCCGGAGCGGACTCACCGGCAGCACGTTCGGGCGTTCGACCAGCGCGGTGAAATGATCGAGACCGAAGGATCCATCGACATCGAAACTGCGCAACACGAGGGCCAGGAACGGCGACAACAGCAAACCCAGGGTTGAGACCATCACGAGCGCCACATAGATTCGGGCAGCCGGAGAGGCTACGTCTCGCCGGTGGGGCAACCGAGCCCCCGAAACCGGCGCGTGAATACGGTGCTGCAAGCGCTGGTTGACGAACGCAACGGCTGCAACCGCGAGCGCCTGGATGACGGCCAGCATCGCCGCGGAACCGAAATCGTTGCGGGTGATCGCAAAGCGGTAGATCTCGGTTTCCACCGTCGCTCGGCTCAGGCCCCCGAGGATGACGATCACACCAAAGGAAGTGAACGTGAAGAGGAACACGATCGCCGACGCCGCCAGCAACGCCGGACGAAGCAGCGGTAATGTGACCCGCCGCATCCGGCGACGAGGCGACGCGCCGAGAGCGGCAGCCGCCTCCATCATCCGCTGGTCGAGAGAACCCCAGTAACCGCCCACCATGCGGACAACTACCGAGACGTTGAAGACCACATGCGCCATCAGGATCGCCAGCAGCGACCCGTCGATGCCATCGACGGTGAACCCAAACCTGCCCAGCAGACCCCGAATGGCGACCGCAACCACGACGGTCGGCAGGACGAACGGGATCAGTACGACCGCCATGACCGCAGACCGAAACCGAATGCGGTACGTCGCCAGAACGTGCGCCAGGGGCAAGGCCACCATCACAGTGAGCACGGTTGACAGAGCAGCCTGGAAGAACGTGAACCAGATGAGGCGAAGGGTGAACCCGGCGGACAGCAGCACCTCATCGCCGGCGAAGCGTCGCACCATCGCAACCGCCGGGTACGCAACCGCAATCGCAAGGAATGCCAGGACGGCCAACGAAACGGCCGTCGAGGCGCGGTGACCGACAATCCGACCCAAGCTCGTGGTGGGTGCCGGTCCGATCATGGCCCTAGCGGAACAGCTCCAGCCATTCCTGGGTCCAGCGGGCCTGGTTGGCCGCGATCTGGTCGGGTGGGAGCGAGAGCGGCGCGTCGACCGGAACCGCCCACCGGGCGAATTCGTCGGGGACCTCAGCCTCGGAGTTCACTGGCTCGACGAACATGTTGAGCGGGATGTCGGCCTGTACTTCTGGCGACAACAGATAGTCCACCAGCTTGCCAGCGTTGTCCGGCGACTTCGTACCGGCAAGCACTCCGGCGAACTCGATCTGGGCGAAACACGAGTCGGCAACGATCGAACTGATCGTGGGGTCCTCACCCCCGAACAGCCCCTCGAAGACCGGTGACGAGGCATAGCTGTTCACGATTGCCTTGTCGCCACCAGGGTCACCACCGACGTACTCCGCCCATGCTTCGCTCCACCCCGAGGTGATCGAGACACCGTTGTCACGCAGGTCACTCCAGTAGTCCTGCCACCCATCCTCGCCATACGTTGCGATGGTGGCGAACAAGAAGGCCAGACCGGGCGTGGACGACTCGGGATTCTGAGTGATGAACGTTGACGCCACCTCGGGTTGACGGAGATCATCGAGTGTGAGCCCGGCGAGCCCATCGGGCAGCTGGTCGTCGCGGTAGTTGATGCACACATAGCCGGTATCGATCGGTGTGAGACGGTTGTCGGGATCGAGCTTGAATCGATCCGGAACCGAATCGAGACCTTCGGCCACGTGAGCTTGGAACACGTCGGCATCGAGGGCCCGCTGCATCAAGAGGTTGTCGACTCCGAACAAAACGTCGCCAACGGGGTCGCCCGCGGTCGCAATAGCCCCGGCCACAACGGCGCCGGCATCACCGGAGGACACGACCTCCACGGTGATGCCCGTCTCGGCGGTGAACGTGTCGAAGATCCCGTCGGACAGCACGAAGCTCTCGTGGGTCAAGAGCGTGATCGTGTCCGATTCGCCGTCGCTACATCCGACAGCCACGAGGCCCAGCACTGCCAGAATCAAAGCCAGTGATTTCATAGCGGTTCCCTTCGCCGGCATTACCCGGACAGGTTCGGTGGGTCGGCCCTGGCGGCCCTCTCAGCCTGCAACGTGCAAGCTCCCCGGTACTGCTGAAAGTATACGCCTGATATCGGAGCACCTGGCAGACTTGTCCGATGCTCAACGCCCGCTCCCTTGTCGGCTTGCATGCCGAACCAGAACGGTTGCGAATCGTGGCCGCTCTGGTTCTCGACGGTCCTCAGACCCCCACCTCGATCGCCCGCCGGTCTGGGTTGGAGCTCCGAGAGGTGGTCGAGGGGCTGGAACGGTTGCAGGCCAACGATCTGGTCGAAGAGCTCGACGGTGACGACGTGGTGCTCGAAGCAGCGTTCAAGATGGTAGCTCGACAGGAGGCACCGTCTGCCCCGGAGACTGCGTACCCCGACGAACCCTTGGAGCGGCGGCGAATACTCGACCAATGCCTCACGGACGGGCGGCTGGTGCACATGCCCTCGAAACTGTCCAAGCGCCTCGTGGTTCTCGAGGAACTGGCGCACCGCTTCGAACCGGGGGTGCGCTACACCGAGAAGCAGGTGAACGCGTCCCTGGCGTCGGTCAGCAGCGACACGGCGACCCTGCGTCGTTATCTCGTTGACGAGGGCCTCCTGGACCGAGCAGACGGAGAGTACTGGCGGCGCGGCGGCCCGGTCCGCTGACCCAGGTCCGGCCAGACAAATTGCGTCGGGCCACGACATTCGGCCGTTCTGTCGTCGGGCGAGTACACCTGGTGTCGTGGCCCGACGATTTTTGGGCGGAATGTTGTGGGGTGACGCCGTTTCAGTCGCTGATCTTGTTGAATTTGCGGGTCGACAGCGCCGCGAACACCACGATCATCCCCACCGCCCATGCGATCGAGACCATCACCGAGTTACCCGGGTCGTTTCCGTTGTACAACGCCCGAGCGGCGTTGGTGACCTGGGTGAACGGGTTCGCGTCGGCCACCTGCCGAAGCCACTCGTATTGCAGGTTGCTGGTGTCGATGAACGCCGACGACACGAACGTCATCGGGAACATCCAGATGAAGCCAGCCGAGTTGGCAGCTTCGACCGAACTGACGCTCAGGCCGATGAGAGCTTGCACCCAGCTCAGCCCGTAGCTGAAGAACAGCAGGAGTGCGGTTGCTCCCAACGCCGCCAACAACGAGCCTTCGAAGCGAAACCCGAGGAGGAATGCGACCAGCAGCATCGAGATGAAGGTGATGGCGTTTCGGACCACATCGCTGAGCGTGCGGCCGATCAGCACTGAGGACTGAGCGATCGGCAGCGACCTCAGCCGATCGATGAAGCCTTTGGAGAGATCTTCTGCGAGGCCGATGCTGGTGAAGGCCGATCCGAACACCACGGTCTGGGCGAAGATCCCGGGCATCAGATACTGGTCGTAGTCGGTGAAGCCCTCGGGCGTTGCGATCGAACCGCCGAACACGAAGCTGAACAGCAGCACGAACATCACCGGCTGGATGGTGGCGAATATCAACAGCTCGATGTTGCGGGGAATGATCCGCAGATGACGACCAGCTTCGGTGAGAGAATCGATGACAACCCCAGCGAGGCCGGTTGACCCAGCGT
>JBLYYW010000220.1:0-3103 GCA_048550155.1 Acidimicrobiales bacterium
AGTACCGCCAACGCATGGGATGGGACTTCCGATGGGTGTCGTGCGACGGCTCCACCTTCAATGTCGATCTGGGTGCCACCGCAACCCCCGAGCAGGTCGAGGCCGGTGAGCACACCTACAACCTGGGAACGGCGCAGCCGTTTGGCACCGAATCGGCCATGATCAGCGTCTTCTTCCGGGACGACGACAGGATCTTCCTCACCTATCAGGTGGCCGCACGCGGGCTCGATCTCCTCAACGGCGTCTACCACCACCTCGACCTCACCCCCAAGGGTCGTGACGAGGCTAATCTCCCGTTCACCATGGCATGGCTTCGGCGCCACGATTCCTACGACGAGTAGGCCCACGGCCATCAGCCAGCTGATCTGGAGCCCACCGCACAGCGGGCGACCTCTTCAAACCCACTCTGGCCATGGTCGAACAGTCGCTCGGCACCGACATCTCACAGACCCATGAACACCTCCGCTCACTCCGCTCGATCGTCGACCACTATCGCTTCGACCACAGCGCGTCGTCCACACCGTGATCCCACTCTCTGAACGATCCTGAGAATTTGGCCTCTGGCGGGTCGGCCCGGTTGGGGAGATGCTCGAGTCCGAGAGGCGGAAGGAGCAGTCCATGAGTTACAAGGTGCACCGGTTCGACATCAAGATGGAGGCCGATTCGGAGAAGTTGGAGACGTTCCTGAACCGGCTCCAGGGCGAGGTGGTGGCGATCATTCCCAACGTGCGGAAGACGACACTTGCCCAGATCTACGGTGCAACACGAAAGATCGACTTCCTTCTGGTCGTCGAGAAAATCTAGCGGTCCCGTTCCGAGTCTCGCTCAGGAGCGGGCATCGAGTTCGGCGATCGCCCGCCTCGGTGCGGTGAGCCGGTAGGACATGTCGAGGAGCTCCGCGACCTCGGCCCAGTCCGAGTTGTCATCGAGTTCGAAGCCCAACCAGCCCGATGGTCCGAGGTACGCCGGCACGAAAACTCGGGGATCTTCTCGCAGCGCCTCTCGTTCATCGGCATCGGGCAACACCATGATCGAGTGGGGGTGTTGAATCCACTCTCCATCAACTTTGAGTGACCCGCCGTAATAGCAGAACACCTTCTTGGTGAAGAACGCCGGACGCCCGTGCGACACCTTTTCTGCGACCTCCGGCATTGCGTGTGCGAGCTGTCGAACCGTGGCGAGGAACGGGTCGTCGTCATCGAACATCTTGGCGTGCGCCATGCGACGGAGGGTACTAAGTGCGAGCACGCGAGCGAACCGAGCCGATCGACACTTCTTCTCGACCGAACCCATACCCGCCGTCCTCGCTCTGGAGTTCCTCTGCGAATCGGCGACCCCACCAGACCGCTGACGCGATGGTGGCCGGCACCCACGCGTCGCCGATGAGTTGAACCGAGACCAAACCATGATCAGCCCATGCGGGGGCCACGGCGTCCAGATCGTGTGCCAGCCGATCGTTCGGCACGCGGCCGGTGATCGACACGACCGCATCGGCATCGAGCTCACGCTCGGCTCCGGTGACGGCGTGCTGGAGCTGAACCGACTTGGGTCCGATCGACGAGACGATCTGTTGGGTATGGAATCCAACATCGAGTTCGGCCAATCGTCGATGTGTGGCCGGTTGCTCGAGCGTATTTGCAGTCCAGGCCGCAACGATGGGCTCGGGCGTCACCAGAGAAACGTCGTAGCCGTCGTGGCGCAGCAGTTCTGCGATCGTGCTCCCGAGGTAGTAATGATCGTCGTCGAAGATGACGACGTGATGCCCGGACGGCCTCTCACCGTCGAGGATGTCGTCGGGGGTGAGTACGTGGGCGCGTTCGTCAATCGATATCGGCCGAACATGGGACCGGCCGACCCCGTCTGACCGCCACCGGGCACCGGTCGCAACTGCGATGTGGGCAATGCCAGCCTCCAGAGCCTGGGCGGCATCCATCTCGCTCTCGCGGTAGATCTCGACGTTGGAGAGTCTGTCGATCTGACCTAAGCGATAGTCGACTACCCGCCTCCACGAGGACAGCCCCGGCAGCGATGCTTCACGGTGTACCCGTCCCCCGAGATCGCGGGTGGCCTCGACCACGGTGACCTCGAAACCCCTCTTGCCGAGAACGTGGGCTGCTTCGAGTCCGCTGGGGCCGGCGCCGACCACCAACACGCTGGATGGAGCGGTAGCGATCTGCACCCGTTCGGGATGCCATCCCCTGCGCCACTCCTCCCCCATCGTTGGATTCTGAGTGCACCGGATCGGAGCGATCAGGTTGTCGCCCGAGGTGCATATGTTGCACCCAATACACTCCCGGATGTCGTCGATGTCGCCACGTTCCAGTTTGGCCGGAAGGAACGGGTCGGCGATCGAAGGGCGGGCTGCACCGATGAGGTCGAGGATCCCGGTCTTCACCTGACGGACCATCTCGTCGGGCGAGGTGAACCGGCCGACGCCCACGACCGGCTTGGTTGTGAGTTGTTTCAAGCCACGGACGTACTGCTCCTGATATCCCTCCTGTTCGTATCGGGCGGTCGAGGAGTCGAACTCCCACGGACCGACCTGGAGATCCCACAGGTCGGGGTATTCGGCCAGGAGCCCCATCACTTCTTCGATCTGGGGCCGTTCCAAACCTGATGGTCCGATCAACTCATCAACACAGAGTCGACAGGCGATGGCGGCCTTGCCGTCCGCCGCGTCGCGGGCATCCTCCAGCACCTCACGCACCAACCTCACCCGGTTTTCCAGCGAACCGCCGTACTCGTCGGTTCGGGTGTTCAACTCGGGACTGAGGAAGTATTGGAGCAGGGTCATTTTGTGGCCGGCGTAGACGTACACGATGTCGTATCCGGCGCGGATGGACCGCTCGACCGCAGCACGATGCCAGCCGCGAAACTCGACGATGTCAGTCTTGGTCATAGCTCGGGCCTGGACCGGTTCGATCCAGTCGACGGGTCGATGATCGGGACCGATCGGCGCCTCGCGGGTGGAGCGATTGGCAGCGTGAGGCCCGTTGTGGACCAGTTCGATCCCAGCCAGCGAACCGTGCTCGTGCACTCTGTCGGCCACCAGAGCCAGCGCCGGGATATCGCTGTCGTCCCAATTCCGCAGCTCCACATACGG
>JBLYYW010000221.1:0-18844 GCA_048550155.1 Acidimicrobiales bacterium
GTCGGCGCTCAACCACACTTCGTGAGGATTCAGAGCAGATTTTTCTGGAGAAAGACTGTCGGAGGTCAGATCGATCTCGTCGGTGAGGTCGAGCTCCATCTCTTTGGTCGGCAAAAAGCCCAGCGCTTGGAGGTATCTGGCTTTGACAGGGAAGCTCACAGGCCGTCAACACTACCTCCCTGCGGGCAGGGCTTTGGCGATCAGTCCACCGTCGATTTCGACCCGTTGGGCCCGTTTCAAGCGCTGAATCAGCGTCAACAGGACCGAAATCTCGATGCCGGTTGCCCCAGCCAACGAATCCATGCTGGCCGGGCCACCCTCGAGCGCCCGGAGCACTGCCTGTTCAGAACCTTCCGATTCGAACCCACCGCCCGAACGTGCGGCTGCAGGGCCGTGTCCGCGATGACCGCCCATCAAAGGGAGTTGATCTGCAGTTTGGCTGGGCTGCCGCGGTCCAAGGCCGAGGAGTTCCACCAGGTCCTGACCGTTTCGAATCGGTGGAATTCCATCAAGCAGCAGCTGATTGGTGCCCATGGAGCTCTGTGACAGCACCGACCCGGGGACCGTGACGACATCGACACTACGTCCCAGAGCCTCATCGACGGTGAGGAGTGCGCCGCCGGTGAGGTGGCTCTCGACGACCACGACCAATTCGACCAGGCCGGCGATCAGGCGATTGCGGGCCGGGAACCGCCAGCGGGTTGCCCGTTCTCCCATCGGCGTCTCCGACACGAGCAGTCCGGAGTGTGCAATTGACTCCCACAGATCCCGGTTGGACCTCGGATACACCATGTCGAGACCACTGGCGACGACCCCGATGCGGCCCGGGTCAGATTCAGATGATCCCGCACCTCGGTGAGCCGCCCCGTCGATCCCCAGGGCCAGACCGCTCACCACCCCAACACCGTGCTCGGCCAGCATCCAACCGATCTCGCCCGCTACTGACCGGCCGACTGCGCTGCACCGGCGAGTTCCGACGACTGCGACACGCCGAGGGAGCTGCAATAGTTCAGAACGACCACGGAGGAAGAGCAGAATCGGAGGATCGGGGTCCTCGGAGAACGGCCACTCCTCGGATCCGGCGTCGATAATGCGATGGGAACCGTCGAGGTTGCAGGCAGCAAGGTCATCGACGCGTTGGGCGGCCAACCCAGCCTGCCACCTGTCCAGGTCCGACCTCGTGACCGAAACCTTGGGATCTGGGATCCCGGGAGGCAGCTTTCCCCGCATCAGGCAGTCAACGACCTGTTCGGGTTCGGCATAGCTCAGGAGCCAGCGCGCACGCGATACACCCAAGCTCGGGAGGGCGACGAGGCGGATCGACGCAACCAAGGCGCGCTTGGTCTGGACGAGACATTCCAGCGGCGAACCGCTGGCAGCTGGGGCGGTCATCGGCTTTCCTCGGTGGACACTGGTGATCGCAGCGCGAGCGCTCTGTCTATGAGCTCCTCGTCGAGAGCATCGGGGGGAGAATCCATCAGATCAGCAATCGTTCGTGCAACAAGCCGCACCCGATGCAGGCCGCGGCCGGTCAGTTCACCCTGTCCAAGGGCATGGCGCAGCACGGCCCGCCCGCTGGAAGTGAGCGGTGCCACCTGGTCGATGAGCTCCGATGGAATGGCGGCGTTGGCTGCCACTCCCCTCTCTGCGGCGATTCGACGGGCCTTCGCCACCCGACCAGCGACAACATCGGTTCCTTCCTCGGTAGCTCCTTTGCTCAGAAGTAGCGCCGGATCCGGCGGTGTCACGTGTACTCGGAGATCGAACCGGTCGAGCAGAGGCCCAGACAGCCTTCGCAGGTACCGGGCCTTGGCCGCATCCGAACATCGGCACGAGTCCGACGACTTTCCGTATCCGCACGGACACGGGTTGGTGGCCGCGACGAGCTGGAAACGGGCCGGCATCACGCGGGGCCCGCTGAGCCGGCCGACCCGGATTCGCCCCTCCTCCAAGGGCTGACGAAGCGCCTCCAGAACAGGGACAGAGAACTCACCGAATTCGTCGAGGAAAAGCACACCGCCGTGGGCAACCGAGACCTCTCCTGGCCGCACGGCCGGCCCGCCCCCACCGATCAGGGCCGCGGCGGACGCCGCATGATGAGGTGCCCTGAACGGTGGGGTCCGCACCAGCCCACCTGGCGGGAGTGGTATGCCGGCAGCGGAGTGGATCCGAGTGGCGACGATTGCATCGGCATCGCTGAGCTCGGGAAGGAGTGCAGTCAGCCGTGAGGCAAGCATCGTCTTGCCTGCACCCGGCGGTCCGACCAACAACAGGTGATGGCCTCCCGCGGCTGCCACCTCGAGAGCGAACCGGCCCGTCTCCTGGCCACGGACGTCGGCGAGTTCGCGCCGCTCGCGATCGGTGTGATCCTCGGGAAGAAGAGTCGGTCGTTCTGGAATTGGGCCGGAACCATTCAGCGCGTGAGCGAGCTCTACAACCGATCCTACGATCCTGATTTCGCCAGGCCGAATGAGAGCCACCTCGGCTCGGTTTCCGCTCGGAGCGAGGAACTCGGCCCCCTCACAAGCCGAGGCCACGATGATCATGCCCGGGATCGGACGAATACTGCCGTCGAGACCCAACTCGCCGGCCATCCCGAGGTTTGCCACCGCCTCGGCCGGCAGCTGGCCATCTGCAATCAACACCGCGATCGCAATTGGGAGGTCCAATCCGGCGCCTTGCTTGCGCACGTTGCTGGGAGCGAGGTTGACGGTTATGCGCCGCTGCGGCCACCGGAGGCCGCTATTTCCGAGCGCGGCACGGACTCGGTCTCTGGACTCCCGGCAGGCTGTGTCTGGCATTCCGACCACCGAGTACGACGGCAACCCATCACGAACGTCAACCTCGACCCGGACCGGAATGCCGTCGACTCCGTCGACAACCGCTGAATGAACCGTGGCCAACATGGTGGCCTTTCGTTGTCGGTTCGCCGCTCACAATGGCGGGCGCTCGGGCCTGCGGGCCGATGTGTGACGCTATGATCCGCCACAACGTGATGTTATCTACTCTTACTTACCTCAACAACCCTCAAAGGGACACAACTGGAATTGGGATGACTGTCAACGCGATTCCCAGCAGCCTCTGTGCCAATGCCGGCGCAAATCGGGGGCACTGGCCGGCACCGCCACCACATGCCCCAGACCAGCCGGGATTTCCCGCTGACAACCGGGACACAGGTAGGACCTGTCGGCGTCGGCAGCCTGAACGAACGTGATCACCGTGTCAGGTGCGTCAGAGGGGTCCTTGAGGGTTTTGCGTCCCTTGAGCTTGGGTTTGCCGGTGCTCTTCGGGCCCGCCTTGGTCTTCTTCGGCTTGGTCGGGGCCGGTCGTCGGTTCCGATTTCGTTTCGGCATCGATCAAGCGAGCAAGGCCCAGACGATGAGGCCCAGCACCACAACGGTTCCCACCACCACATAGACGTAGTCGAACCTGGTGTTCTTGTGCGGGCGGGTTGGATCCATACCCATGGGTTCAGCTGCCTCCGAACTTGTTCGACTCGGTGCTCCGAAGGATAGGACCACAGCCGCTATTTCGGCCCGACGAGGCTCGCACTCTAGAGTCTCACGATGGAGACTTTGCTCGTAGAGCGGGCCGAGGACATCGTCACGATCACACTGAATCGTCCGGCGAAGAAGAACGCCGTCACCCCTGAGATGTGGCTAGGTTTGCTCGATCACTTCCAGCAACTGCGGCGAGACCTGTCGGTTCGAGTGGTGGTGGTGACCGGGGCGGGCGACGGCTTCTGCTCCGGTGCCGATGTCTCCGCCTTCGAGGGTCCCAAGGACGGCGAACATCCACCCCATCCCCTTCACTCGATGCGCCAAACCAAAGACATCGCCCTGGCCATGCACGAGCTACCCATGCCAACCATCGCCAAGGTGAACGGCGTTGCCGCCGGAGCCGGCTGCAACCTGGCCCTGGGGTGCGACCTCATCGTCGCATCTGATCGAGCCCGGTTCAGCGAAATATTCCCCCGACGGGCGCTGTCGCTCGATTTCGGTGGGTCGTGGATACTCCCCAGACTGATCGGTTTGCACAAGGCGAAGGAGCTGGCGTTCTTCGGTGACATCATCGATGCCGCCGAGGCCAATGCGATCGGGCTGGTGAACAGGGTCGTCCCCCACGACGAGTTAGATGTCACAGTCGACACGTGGGCAAAAAGGTTGGCCGCCGGGCCACCATTGGCGTTGACCCAAACGAAGTCGATGCTCAACAAGTCGATGGGTTTGTCTATGGAGGAAGCACTCGATGTGGAAGCTGCCGCGCAGGCGATCAACCTCAACACCAGGGACAATCGGGAGTCAGCCCGGGCGTTCTTCGAAAAGCGAGCCGCCGTGTTCGAGGGTCGCTAGGACCCCAAGGCTGTCGTTGGCACTGGTTGGGGTGCTGGCCGTGTTCGCGACCGCGTGTACGGCCGGGACCGCGGTCGAAGCACCACCCGACGACGCAGAGCTTGTTCTGGGCCAGGCTGTCTACACCAGCAACTGTGCCAGCTGCCATCGTGCCGACGGGGCCGGCCGGCGGGGCGCTGCGCTCGACGGCGACGCGCTGCCCACCGCCTATCCAGACCCGGCAGATCAGAAGGCCATGATCGCGCAGGGGCGTCGCACCATGCCGGGGTTCGACGGTCGGCTCACCGACGAACAACTCGACGCTGTCGTCAGGTACACCCGCGAGGTACTGGGCAACGCCGCCACCGACGGCTGAGAACCTGGCTGCTCGGTCAGAACGCGTTCTTGTAGGGCGTGATAGTGCCGCGCCCGTCGATGTCGATCACATCGAAACGGAGCCTGCGAGACCGGACACCTGACTGCCTGAGCCACAACACCGCCAGATGCCGGAGACGGCGTTGCTTGCGGGGCGTCACCGCTTCGGCGCCAGTCCCGAATCGGGACGACGACCTGGTTTTGACTTCGACGAACACGATCTCACCATCTCGGCGACAAATCAGATCGAGTTCGCCCTCCTTGACGCGCCAGTTTCGGGCTAGGACTTCGTAGCCGTACCGGCGGTAGAAACGGGCGGCCGCATCTTCGCCAGAAGCACCCAATCGTTGGCGGGCTCTGGTCATGGGACCACTCCAGATGGAATAGCGCCCGGGGTTGTCTAGACCTCCCGAGCGGGAAGCTCTTCAACGGTGATGCCGCGAGTGCTGGCCACCGTGACGCTGGCAAGAAACCTGCTCTTGCGATACATGTCCCACACCCAACAATCAGTGAGTGCGTATTCGATGAAGGTGTCGCTGGGGGACGACGTGCGTTCCACAGAGTTGGCGAGGTAGAAGCGGCGCTCGGTCTCGACGACAAACTTGAACATGGAGATGACGTCGCGATACTCGGTGTAGAGGCCGAGTTCTATCTCGGACTCATATCGCTCCAGGTCCTCGCTAGACATACTCCCTCCCGGGTGCTTTCAGCGAAGGGTTTCCGTCGTCTCTATTGATCGCGCTTTTCTCTGACCTTGGCGGCCTTGCCGATGCGATCACGGAGATAGTAGAGCTTGGCCCGACGAACATCGCCGTGGCTGACGATCTCGATCTTTTCGATGATGGGCGAGTGGAACGGGAACGTACGCTCGACGCCGACTCCAAAGCTGAGCTTCCGGACCGTGAAGGATTCACGAATTCCGTCACCCCGCATGGCGATGACCGCGCCCTGGAACACCTGGGTCCGTGTGCGGTTACCTTCGATGACCTGCACGTGAACCTTCACCGTGTCACCGGGGTTGATCTCAGGATGGTCGTCTCTGAGCTGTTCCTGCTCGATTTTTTGCATCAGGTTCATGGCAGTTTCCTCACGTTCAGCAGATAGAGGCTAGCGGTCTGGCCCATGGTTTCCGCACCATGTGCACCCAAGCGGGAACCTGCCCGAACCCGGATCCGATTCAGCGGAGTTGCCGGGTCACGAACACGACTCGCTGCACGACGGTGATTGCCACAACGATGGCCCAGATCCACAGGATTGTGCGGGCCCATTCCGGAAAAAGCAGCAAAATGACGTAGGCGATGATGGTTTCAGATCCTTCCGCCAGTCCAGAGGGGAAGACGAGACCGCGGTCCCCAGTTGCAGCCTGGGTCCGTTCGGCCAGACTGGACCATGCCAGAAGGGCAGTGCCGTTGAGGTAGTACGCCAGGAACGTAACCAGTGCCGCCACGCGAGCCTCGGGAACGGCGTACCCCGCCGCCGCTACGACTCCCCCGTAGATTGCAAAGTCGGCCATGATGTCCAAGAATCCACCCAGATCGGTCGGTCCTCCGGCGCTGTTTCGTGCAACGGCACCGTCCAACCCGTCGAGGAGGCGATTGAGCAACCACAGCACCAGCGCGGCTGTCCACCGCTCGGTTGCGATCGCCCAGCAGGCGCCGACACCGATGAGGAACCCGGCTCCCGTGACCATGTCCGCGGTCACACCGGCAGTGCTGACGCGGCGCCCGACTGCCGACAGCGGCCCTCTCACATGGCGTCGCAATGACGAATCGAGCAACGAATCCCTCCGTGGGTTGGTGCACTTCCCGCGGTGATCCTCGTCGGGATGCCAACTCTAGGCAGTTTGGCTTCACGCATCGGAGGAAACCGATCGGTCACACGGCTGATTCCCGATCCTGTGCGTCATCGTCAACCATGACCGCACGCAGACGCTTGGCGGCGTACACGCTGGCGACGAGCGCCAGCACCGCTGAAGCCACCGATGCTGCGAAACCGGGGCTCGAGGGGTTGTCAGCACCGCTGGCGAGGCTGGCAACGATGAAGGTTCCGGGAATCATCCCGATCGCGGTTCCAGCCGCATAACGCCCAAAGGAGAGATTCGACAGCCCGGCCGCATAGTTCAGTGCGTTGAAAGGGACGATCGGAAGCAGGCGGAGCACGATGATCCCGACGAACCCATGATCCTCTATCAAGCGATCCGCGGCCCGAGCCTTCGATCCGAGCACCGCGACCGCCCCATCCCGCCCGACCGCTCGGGCGACACCGAATGCGAGACAAGCGCCGATCGTCGCTCCAGCGAGCGCTGTGAAGAAACCCAACCACGTTCCAAAAACGGCGCCGGCCGCCACGGTACCGATGGAGCCGGGAAGCATGAGCACGATCAGAACCACATATGCCGAGATGAACGCAACCGGTCCCCAGGGCGAATCAGCGACCGATGTCAACCACTCGAGGGCGGAGTCGACCCCGATCAGCCCGACGCCGAGAGCGGTCAAGGCCAGAACAACGAGAAGCGTCGACAGTCGAAGGATCGCAAACGTGTTCGTCAAAACCGTCGGCCCTGGCCCGGCCAAACCCGCGGGATTCCCGATCCGGCGAGGAAGCTCATGGAATGATCATGCCCCGAATCTCGGTTCACTTCATGTGATGCGTTCTCTGAGCACTCGGTTGCGAAGTTTCGAACGGGCAACCCGGCCGGTGGATCCCGAAACCGCCGACGCGCTCAAGCGGCGCTGGGACTCGATGCCCGAGTCGTCGAGAGTTCCCGGTCAACTCATCGGCCGGAAATCTGCTGGATGCGAAGCAACGCATGGCGTCTTTCCCAAGTGCAACTTTGCGTGCAAGCCGTGTTACCACTCGGCGGACGCCAACAAGGTCAAGGTCGATGGCACCCACACGCTGGAAGAAGTCGATCGACAGATGTCGTTCCTTCGCCAACAGCGAGGCCACGGACAGTTCGCCCAGCTGATCGGCGGAGAGGTCTCGCTCCTGGATCCGAAAGACCACGGAGACGTGTTGCAGGTGATGCGGACTCACGGCCGTATGCCGATGAGCTTCACTCACGGCGACTTCGACTACGAGCACCTGCGAGCGATCGTGACGGATCAGAACGACCAGCCGCGCTTCCCTTGGGTTTCGTTCGCATGCCACATGGATACGACGATGGTGGGAAGAAAGGGAATCAAGAAACCGACCTCGGAGGCTCAGCTCAACGAATACCGAGGGCGATTCTGCCAGATGTTCGATCGGCTCCGAAGCGAGTACGGAATCCGCTCCTATCTCGCCCACAACATGACCGTGACCCCGGACAACCTCGACCAAGTGCCCGATGTGATCAAGGCCTGCAGTGACCAGGGCTGGCGGATGTTCAGCTTCCAGCCGGCGGCCTACATCGGAAACGAGACCCGCTGGGCCGGTGGCTATCACGAGCTCACCTCCGACATCGTCTGGGACCAGATCGAGGCCGGTGCCGGGACCACCCTCACCTATGGAGCGATGCAGTTCGGTGATACACGGTGTAACCGCGTGACATGGGGGGCCTACCTCGACGGTGCGTACACCCCCCTGCTCGACGACACCGAACCACTCGACCACGTTGCGGTCGACGACTTCATGACCGCGTTCCCCGGCAACTTCGCCCACCGTCAGCCGCTGGAAACGACGGTGCGGATCATGCGCTCTCTCCTCTCCCATCCGGCTGTTGTTCCATCCGCAGCCCGTCTGCTCAAACGATTCGTTGATCGAAACGGTGGTGGATTGGCACAGCCATGGTGGAACCTCCAGCCGGTGACGTTCGTGATGCACCAGTTCATTGACGCCGAAGACACCGCTGCGGGCTGGGCGCACATGAAGGCAGGAACCCGCGCCACAGAACCAAGGATCCTGGAAGCCCAGGAGCGGCTGGAGGCGTGTGCGTATTCCATGGGCCACCCGGATACCGGTGAGCTGGTGCCGGCGTGTGTCCAGCACGGCATCCTCGATCCCGAGGAGAACCGGCTCCTGGCCCAACTGCTTCCCCTTCCGACCCGTCGCGCTACCGCGGTCACGGCTGGCGTAGCCGGCTAGAGGGAACGGCCGACTGCCACCAGGCACAGCGCAGCGGCCGACAAGGCGAGCCCGAGAACCTGACCTGCCGTCAGGCGCTCCTTGAAGAACACTCTCGCCAAGAGCACCGTACTGACCGGCGCCAGCGAACTGATAGCCGCAACCCACGTGAGTGAACCCGTCGCCAGCGCAGTCAGGTAGAAACTGTCGGCGCTGCAGTCGAACAGCCCAGCTCCGACGACCATCGGCACGCTCTTGGGTGTTACCGGAGTCCAAATGCGCTGCACGGTGATCAACACCACCAAGAAGAGGATCGCTGCGGCTCGTGTCCCGAGCAGCGGAAAGAGCCCGGCATCGTCGCCGACCCGACTGAGTGCCACCAGAAAGCCAGCGAACAAGACCCCGGCCCAGAACGACAACATCCGAGTTCGTCCAAGCTGTCGACGACCGATCACCCGTTCCCGGGGGGTCGTGTTGGTTCGGTTTCGCTGGATCCCAACCTCACCTGCTGACACCAGCACCGCGGCCGGCACCGCCAGCGCAACACCGACGAGGGTCACCATCGAGGGACGATCACCGAGGGCCAGACCGGCGAGAATCGGAAGGCTGGCACTCACCAACGCGGTCAGCGCCGCCGCGGTTGCGATCGGACCGATCGTGAGAGCTTCATAGAACAAGGCGAGACCCGCCGCAAGGCTCAGCCCTCCCAATGCTCCCCACACCAGGTCCTCGGGTCGGAACGTTCCTTCGAGAAAGAACAGCGCGCCGATCAAGGCCACAAGGCTGGTCACCTGCACGCCGAGGGTCACCACCGTTGGCTGGTTCCCTTTGGACGCGGCGGCTCCGGAGAAGTCCGACGCGCCGTAGAACAGTCCTGCCAAACCGGCAAGAGCAACAGCGAGCATGTATCTCTTTCGGCCCCAGCCCATGGTATTTGACCAGCGGGGATCGGCCGATCAGGGCCGTCGGGCGCCGCAGGGTCAGAGGTTTGTAGGTCGTCCGGACCACAGGACCAAATAATCGTGCCCTGTATCTCAAGGGGTGAACTTTTACCCCCGATGACCTTGACATGAATCCGCTGCGCGACACGGCGCGTCTGGTGCTGGACAAGGCTGAGAGCTTTGGGCTGTGGAAGGTCGTGCTCTGGCTGGCCGGCATCATGACCGCCGCCTATTACGTACTTCCGAACACCCCGACGTCCAAACTCATCCTCTACAACGGCGTCGGAGCGCTCGCGCTGGGCACCGTCCTCATAGGTGTGGTGTACAAGGGCGCCAATCCACGCGAACCGTACATGTGGTTCGCCGCCGGCCTGGCCTCATTCCTCACCGCCGACGTCCTGTACTACGTGGACGAACTCTTTGGCGGCGTCGGCTATCCGACCCCAGCCGACCTTTTCTACCTGGGTATGTACCCGCTGATGATCGTCGGCCTGAACAAGATGGTCATCGAGATCGCCGGGCGTAAGAACAACGCCAGCCTCATCGATGCCGGCATCGTGGCGACCGCATTCTTCGGGTTGTTCTGGGTTCTGTGGGTCGACGATCAGTTCACCGCCGGCTTCGAATGGAACACCGGCAACATCGTGACCCTGGCCTACCCGGTCATGGACATCGCCTTGCTCGCCGTGGCCGCACGCCTCGTCGTAACCCTGCACCTGAAGCATCCACCGTTCGCGATCATCGCGGGCGCCATCGGCTCGTTGGCGATCGCCGATACCGCCTACAACATCTACCTCAACAACGGGACGTTCAAGACCGGTCTCTGGCTCGACTTCTTCTGGCTGCTCTTCTACACCCTCTTCGCAGTCGCCGCCGTCCACCCGGCCGCCCGCAAGCCTCCCTACCTCACCAATGCCGAGGGCAAGCTGACCGCCCGACAGCTCGTCATCATGTTCTTCGCCACGGTAAGCGTGCCGATGGCCGACCTTCTGTTCGGAAACGAGAGCGACAAGTACGTCACGACGTTCGCCTCGGTCATCCTGTTCATGCTGATCCTGGTCCGGGTCTTCACCCTGATGAAGGAGTTGGAGATCGGCCAGGAGAAACTGAAGTACGACGCCGGGCACGACGCTCTCACCGGGTTGGTCAATCGAGTCAAGTTCTCCGAGCGCACAGCCGCAGCGCTCCGCAAGACCGACGCCGACGAGAATCACGTTGCAGTGCTGTTCATCGATCTGGACGACTTCAAGAACGTGAACGACAGCCTCGGACATGCCGCCGGCGACGCCATGCTCGCAGAGGCCGCAGCCCGGCTGACCGAGTGCGTGAACGAGGACGACACCGTCGCTCGATTCGGCGGTGACGAGTTCGCCATCCTGATCGAAAAGGCCAAGGACCGCCGCGACGCCGTCCTGGTTGCCAACCGAACCCTCGAAGCGTTCAACAGCCCCATCGATCTCGGGGTGAAGACATTCAACGTTTCCGCCTCGATCGGTATCGCGATGGACTACGACTCCAAGAAGGACGTCGAGTCCCTGATGCGCAACGCCGACGTTGCCATGTACCTCTCCAAGGCACGAGGCAAAGGGCGGTTCGAGTTCTTCGAGCCGGTCATGCACCAGGAAGCCATCGAGCGGCTCGATCTCAAGGCTGATCTGGCGAAGGCGCTCGACAACAACGAACTCGTCCTCCACTACCAGCCCATCTTCGACCTCAACACCGGCAAGGTGAAGATGGTCGAGGCGCTGATCCGCTGGCGTCACCCCACCAAGGGTCTGATCTCCCCCGATCGCTTCATCCCGCTGGCCGAGGAATCCGGGTTGATCGTACCGATCGGTGATTGGGTCATCCAAGAAGCGTGTCGACAGACGGCATTGTGGCGAAAGATTCGCGGCTGCGAAGACCTCTCGATCACGGTCAATCTCAGCATCCGCCAGCTTCAGGACACCCGGCTCGTCAACACGATCACCCACGCCCTCACCGAGTCGGGACTCGCCAGTCAGCATCTTGTGGTCGAAATCACCGAGTCGATGCTCGCACACGACGCCGAGGGTGCCTCACGACTGCTGGAGCAGTTGAAGACCATCGGTGTCAAGATCGCAATCGACGACTTCGGCACCGGCTACTCCTCGCTGAGCTACCTCAAGACGTTCCCCGTCGACAGCATCAAGATCGACCGTTCCTTCATCAACGAGCTCGCTCGCAACAGCACCTCCACGGCCCTGATCGAGACAGTGGTCAACCTCAGCCGAGCGCTGGGCGCCTACACGGTGGCAGAGGGCATCGAGCATCAGGAGCAGGCCGCCACCCTGCGCCGCCTGGGCTGTGACCGAGCACAGGGCTTCTACTACTGCCGCCCACTGGCTGCGCCCGCGCTGACCGCGCTGTTCCGGGACCACACCGGGGACGGCAAGGAACCACTGGAGGCGTGGCGTCAGAAGGCCGAGAAGGTTCACCACCGTGTCATCGACATCGGCGTGCGTACCGGTCTGAAGGAAATCCAGTCCGTCGCCAACGACATTCGCGAGTTGAACAAGGCGCTCGAGTCTCCGCTGATGGCCAGCTACAACTGGCTCGAGACCTGGTTCGAGTCGTTCCCACACTGGACCCCGATGATGGTGGAGGTTCGTTCGGCCGAGAGTGCCGAGCTCATGGCGTGTGCGTTCTTCGCCACCATCGAACGGGCCGAAGGAACTGCCATCGTGGCGGCCGGCCACGGGAGTTCCCAGTTCTCGATGATGCAGTCCAGGACGCCCGAGGCCTCCGCCGCCCTCGCGTCGGCGATCTCGTCTGCCCTCAACGACATCCCCGGTGCCTGGTCCCTGGAGCTGGAGCAGGTTGCGGACTCCGACCATACGCTCGCTCACCTCGTCGACGAGCTGGAACAGGCCCAGACACTGCCTGAACTTCGCATTCCACGGGTTGCGTTCTCCACCGCTCATGACGTCAACGAAGTGCTCTCCAAGAGCATGCGGAAACAGCTTCGTCGAGCCCAGAAGAAGATCACCAACGATGGACGCGTGTTGTCGATTTCCTTCGACCGTGGCAAAGCGATCACCCCCGAACTCATCGATGAGGTCGAAGCCGTTCACATCTCCCGCGATCGCCACGCCCGACGTCATTCCGACCTTGATCGTCCGGCCGAGCGCGAGTTCTGGCGTCAGGTCTGCGAAGCACCGCCGGCTCGCTGGGAGGTCGAAATCGCCAGCCTGCGTCTGGATGGCAAGCTTGCCGCCTACGTCGTGGCGTTGCTGGACGGCAACGTCTACCGGGTCTACGACGGGCGGATGAACACCGAGTTCCAGGAATACTCTCCCGGCCGCCTCATCGAAGCAGCAGCACTGGCACGGGCGATCGCCGACGATCGCTATGCGGTGCTCGACTGGATGAACGGTGTCGCCGCAGAGAAGCTGCTGACCGCAAACATGAGCGAGGGTCGAGCCCGTCTCGTCGCAACCTCGGCCGTGCGCTACCTCGGAGATTCGCCAAAGGCGATCGCCAAGGAACTGAGCCCCAACGACGAGACCGAAGCAGTCGCCTGATCATCGGTGGGTGTGAGACACTGGTCCGATGGTGATGGACCAGGCCCCGCCAAAGAAGGCCAAGATCGCCGCCAGCCTCGCAGATGCGACGTTGGAGGTGCGGCGGGCTGCCACCGATCTGCACCATTTGAATCTGGGACCCGGCGAAGAGCTCGAAACCGAGTGGCACGCTGCGGGCCTCGCGGCTCCATGCATCGACACGATGCGTCGCTATCGCATGGACCGAGTTCGGAGCCAGATGGAAAGGATGGGCTACGACGGAGCCCTCCTGATGGATCCGATGAACATTCGGTACGTCACCGACAGCACGAACATGCAGATCTGGGTGATGCACAATGGCGCCCGATATTGCTGGGTCGGCCTCGATGGATCGTGCATCGTGTGGGAGTTCAGCGACTGCGAGTTCCTCGCCGCCCACAACCCGCTGGTCACCGAGGTCCGACCGGCGATCGGTTCCACCTTCTTCATCGCCGGCCCTCGCTGGGCAGAACAGGCACATCGATTCGCCGATGAGATCATCGATGTCATCAGTGAGCATGCTGGTCAACGGCCGTGCGTTGCCGTGGATCAACTACACCACGTCGGGTACCAACGACTGGCGGCAGCCGGGATCGAGGTCGGCTACGGCGGGGAGATGATGGAGCGGGCCCGGATGATCAAGGGGCCCGACGAAATCCTTGCGATGCGCCGCGCCGCCCATTCGTGCCAGTCGACGATGGCCGAGATGCACGAAGCCCTCGAGCCGGGCATGACCGAACGTGAGGTGTGGGCAATGCTGCACGCCGGCAACATCCGGCGAGCGGGTGAATGGATCGAAACCCAGATCCTCGCCTCAGGTCCTCGGACCAACCCGTGGATGCAGGAAGCGTCCAGCCGCGTGATCGAAGCCGGTGACCTCCTGGCCTACGACACCGACCTGGTGGGTGCCTACGGCATGATGGTCGACATCTCCCGCACGTGGCTGGTTGGCGATGGTGCTCCCACTCCACACCAATCACACGTCCACAGTTTGGCGTTGGAGCAGATCGAGCGAAACACCGAGATGCTCCGGCCTGGAACGACGTTCCGCCAGCTTGTGTTCGACACGTGGTCACCACCTCACGACCAGTACCGGCGGTACTGCTGTCAGTTCCATGGCGTCGGCCAATGCGACGAGTTCCCCGACATCTACTGGCCCGAACAGTGGGAGCAGTGGGGATTCGACGGGGAACTCGAAGCCGGGATGGTACTGACGGTCGAAAGCTACGTGGGACCTCGGGCCGGCGGCGAAGGGGTGAAGCTCGAGAACCAGGTCCTGATCACCGAGAGCGGGCCAGAGCTTCTCACCCCGCTCTCACTCGCGCTGTAAAGGCCCAGAACGTCCGCTACTGAGATTCGAGCTCGTCGAGCTCGTTCAGCAACTGCTGGTCCTCGTCGCTCAGGCCGCCGCGGGCCAGGATGAGATCGTGCCGCCGATCGAGAGTGAGACGCAGAGCCTTTGCCCGGCGCCACCGAGCAACTCTGGCGTGATCCCCGCTGGTCAGTATCGGAGGCACAGCCCAGCCTCGATACTCAGCCGGCCTGGTGTACTGGGGGTACTCGAGAAGACCGTCGCTGAACGACTCGTCCTCGATCGATGACGCGTTGCCGAGAACGCCAGGCACCAACCGACCCACAGCTTCAACCACCGTGAGCGCCGCGATCTCGCCACCCGCCAGCACCACGTCACCAACCGAGATCACATCATCAACCGCATTGTCCAGGATCCGCTGATCGATACCTTCGTAGCGTCCGCACAACAGCGTGAACCCAGCGAGCTCAGAGAGCTCGGACGCAACCTCCTGGGTCAGCTGACGCCCGGCGGGACCCATGTAGATCAACGGCCGCGGCGGATTCACCGCATCGAGCAGATCAAAGACCGGCTCCGGTTTCATCACCATTCCGGCGCCACCACCAAACGGTGCTGCGTCGACGGTCTGATGCACATCGGTCGTTTCCTGCCGCAGATCGTGGGCCCGAAGATCGAGCAGACCCTTTGCAGCGCCACGACCGATCACGCCGACACGGAAGCCCTCGGTGACGAACTCGGGAAAGATCGTGAGGACATCAATTCTGATGCCTTCGCTCGCCGCCGCTCGTTCCTCGCTCCGGGTCGGCCCGGAACGGGGCGGTTCCTCCGAGGCACCCATCGCTAGTTCTCGATGTTGGTGAGGAGACCGTCGGGAACTTCGACGGTGACCGCATGTTCATCATGGGACACGTAGAAGACCATCGGAACCAGGGCTCCGTTGTCGAGCTCCATCAGATCCGAAGCGGGATTGTCGACGACCGAAACGATCTCTCCGTGGTCGGTTCCATCGGGGGTAAGAAGGCGTCGGCCGATGACCTCGTGGATGAAGACCTCTCCGGTGTCCTCCAGCGGTGGGGCATAGAGCAGCTGGCTGTGGAGGGAGTCGGCGTCCTCGCGGGTGTTGATGCCATCGAAGTGGACGATCCAACGGTCCTTGTGAATCGATGCCCGTTCCACCACTAGCACTCGACCGCTGACCAAAGACAACTCACAGCCGACCTCGGTGCGCTCGTCGGTTCGATCGGTCACGAATTTGACCAGAACGTCACCCTTGAGACCGTGAGGCTTCGTGATCCGACCCACTTCGAGTTGATCGGGCATCTGGGGGCTCGTCGATTCAGTCGACGAATTCGACCTTGCAGGAGACACCATCGGTGCTGCCGGCAGCGTTCACGATGGTACGGATAGCTGAAGCGACGCGGCCTCGACGGCCGATCACTCGGCCCATGTCCTCACCGTTGACCGATACGTCGAACCGAACGGCCTTGTCACCGTCGACCGAGGTCTCGATTGACACCTCGTCGGGGTGATCGACGATCGAAGTGCAGAGATGGTTCAGTACTGCGTATGCCTTCGGGGCGAGATCACTCACGCTGTAGCACCTTCGGTCTCAGCCTGCGCCTCAGCTGCTTTGGCGGCCGCGGCGGCGATCACTTCGGGGGTCTTGCCACTCTTGAAATCGTCCCAGGCACCGGTTGCCTCGAGAAGCTTCTTGACCCGCTCAGACGGCTGGGCACCCTCGCGCAGCCAGTGGACGGCCTTGGCGGAGTCGATCTTGATTTCAGAGGGCTCGGATCGCGGGTTGTAGGTTCCAACGATCTCAATGAACCGACCGTCTCGGGGCGAACGAGCGTCAGCGGCCACGACACGATAGGTAGGTTGCTTCTTCTTGCCCATGCGCATGAGGCGGAGACGAACAGCCACGATGGTGATTTCCTTCGGATAAGGGAGTGGTGAAGCCCCGGACAGGGCGACCTACGACGATACAGCGACATTCATGCCGCTCCTACGCTGACGGCGCGACGCGGATGTGTTCTCATGACCTCACATGTTGCGACGATACTTTCACCATGGACAACGACGAACTCCTGACACGCATCCTCCTGAGTGCGATGGGGGCAGTCGTTGCCTGGCTGGCCTGGGTCCTGACGGCGCTGACCTCCGTTCGATCTGCTGCCACGTCCGCGAGCCTCGGCATCGCGGCGACGCTCGTCGTCTACCTGATCCTCAGGACCTTGCGAGCAAACACCCGCTTGACGGACTCGGGAGCGCTGGTGCGAGCGATGGCAACGTTCGTGGCCTTCGGGGTCGTTGCGATCGTGCTGTCCGCATCCGATGCACCGGACCTGATCGTTCGGGTGGCTGTCACCGCCGGTCAGGTGGGCTGTGGCCTATTCCTGGCGTTCCGGACCCGGGCAGTAGTGGGTGGGATCGGGATAGCTGCCGCGCTGAGCGCGATCGGCACGCCCTTTTACGGGGCGTTGTTGTTCGCTGTCGGCCTGACGGCGTATCTCGAACGAAAGCCTCCTGCGTTTCTCACTTGATCGCGTGCCCAGTCGGGGCCCTGGACGGCATCGCCGCGCCGATGGAGCGGGTAACCTGGCCGTCTCATGTTTGAAGGCCTTACCGACACATTTGAAGGAATTTTCGGGCGTCTCTCGAAGAAGGGCAAGCTGTCCGAGGCAGACGTCGATGAAGCGCTCCGTGAGATTCGACTCGCATTGCTCGAGGCCGACGTCAACGTTCGCGTTGTCAAGGCGCTTCGCAATCGGATCAAAGAGCGAGCGGTGGGCGAGGAGGTTCACAAGGCCCTCAACCCCGCCCAACAAGTCGTCAAGATCGTCAACGAGGAGCTGACCCAGAGTCTGGGAGGCGAGACCTTCACGCTCACCTTCAACCCAAAGCCACCAACCATTGTGATGATGGCTGGACTGCAGGGTTCAGGTAAGACCACCAGTTCGGGCAAGCTCGCCAAATGGTTCAAAACCCAGGGCCGGAATCCGCTGCTGGTGGGCGCCGATCTCCAACGCCCTGCCGCGGTGCAACAGCTGGAGACCCTGGGCGAACAAGTCGGTGTACCGGTGTACAGCGACCCCTCGACACCGGTTGAAGTGGCCCGCAAGTCGGTGGAGCATGCCAAGGAAACCGGCCGTGACGTGGTGATCATCGATACCGCCGGCCGCCTCGCCATCGACGAAGCGTTGATGGAAGAGGTTCGCCAGATCGGTGAGGCCACGGTCCCTGACTACATCTTCCTCGTTGTCGATGCGATGACCGGCAACGATGCGGTCACCGTCGCCGAGAGCTTCAACGCCAGTCTCGAACTCGATGGTGTCATCCTCACCAAGCTCGACGGCGACGCACGCGGAGGTGCTGCGCTCAGCGTCAAGGAGGTCGTTGGCAAACCGATCGCGTTCGCAGCGACGGGCGAGAAGCTCGACGCTCTCGAGGTGTTCCACCCCGACCGGATGGCCAGCCGGATACTGGGTATGGGCGACGTGATGTCGCTCATCGAAAAGGCCGAAGAGGCCTTCGAACAGGAAGAAGCCGAAGCTGCTGCCCAGGCCATGATGGAGGGCCGCTTCACCTTCGATGACTTCCTTGATCAAATGCAGCAACTCAAGAAGATGGGCTCGCTGTCAGGGCTGATCGGAATGTTGCCGGGCATCCCCAAAGAAGTTCGCAACATGGAAATCGACGATCGCGAGATCGGTCGGGTCGAAGCCATGATCCGGTCGATGACGCCCGCCGAACGGATCGATCCCAAACTCATCGACACCTCCCGACGGCGCCGAATCGCCAAGGGTTCGGGTACCGACACCCAACAGGTCGACACACTGGTCAAACAGTTCGACGAGATGCAGAAGATGATGAAGAAGCTCGGTGGCATGGGCACCAAGAAGGCCAAGGGCAAAGGCAAGCGAAACAAGAAGAACAAAGGCCGCGGTGGCGGCCGGGTGACGCCCAAAGGCGGTCTCCCGGCCGGCAACAGCCGGGTCACACCCAAGGGAACCAAAGCCAAGAAAGCTCCGCTGATGCTCCCAGGAATGGACCGCATCGCCGACGTCCTCGAAGAGGACTGACCCCTCCCCCAAATTCCAGCTGGGGGTGACAAATAGCGTCGCCCCCCGCTGACAAATCAGCCAGATGTCGTCCCCAGCTGACAGAACCTGGCGGCACCTGAGCCGGCTCCGTGCAACGTGGCCGAAGCGACCCGACCAACTCAGCCAACACCGAGCCCAGACAACAGAACGACAACAATCGCGTTCGCCACGCAACGCA
>JBLYYW010000222.1:0-6821 GCA_048550155.1 Acidimicrobiales bacterium
GAGTACCTGCTCCTGGGTGGAGGAAACCTTTTCATCATGGGATTGGCACTGCGAGCCTTCTTCCTCTGAGACCCACGACATCTTCGAAGGCACCGAGCAGATCCAGCCAACGGTCATCAGCCGGGCCATCTCCGGTCTGCGAAACGAGTAGTTTCCCCAGTTCACAGCATCGAGACACACACAAACCGTTGCTGAGCAACGGTTGACGTGCGTCTCGGATACCCATCAAAGGTTCGCGCTGGGTGTCACTGAGCCAACCCCGGACCGAGCTTGGGTCAAGAACTTGGTCGAGCCCGTAGGGTTCAAGCATGAGGCACTACCGGTATGTGATCGATGGGTTGTCGGTCTCAGGTCAAGTGATGAATGAGGTCGGGGGGTCGGTCATCGTGGCCGAATTCGAGGGTCGTGGCGGGATCGACTGGGAGCTGGTGGTTCGCACCACCTCCGGCACGTCGATCGAGATGGCGGCTCACACTCTGGAAATGGATGGCCCTGAAGGTCACTTGAGCGGTCCGGCGCTTCTGGTCCGTTCCGATGGCACCTCACACGTCTTTCGTGGCGCCGGGAAGCTGGAAGGGTTTGGGGGATTTCCGTTCCAGCCGATCTAGGGATCGATCGCCCCACCAGCTTTGGTGACTAGGACCCGCAGTTCTTGGCGAACCTTCGCGTATCGGCGTAGCCCGCGGCTGTGATTCGATCGCGCATTCGGACCAACTCGGGAAAGCTCGACAGGAACTGAATTCGAGGTTGCACCGAGGCCGGCACCTGGTTGCTGAACAGAAAGAACTCGAACGACTCGGAGAAGTCCTCGTAGGGATTCGTTGCTGCGTACACGGTTGGAAAGCCGCCGTTGGCGGTACATCGGGCGTTGGTTCCCGCAGCGTCGGCATAGCCGCGGCTCTCAATGGAGTCGAGCTCGGCCTGGGACCAGAATCGATCGACCCACAGGCCCATGTAGTTGGTGTTGGAGACGCAGCCGAACTCGCCACAGCGGTTGCGGTCCGCCCCCGGCGCCGAACGGGTCAAAACGTGACCGAACTCGTGAGCCATGGTGCGGCGCACCTGCCAGGGATCCAACTCCACCATGTCAAGGTTCACCACGATCATGAACCGGGTCTGATCCCGGTCGAGCGCGGTCGCGTAGGCCAGGACGTCTCTCCTGCTGGTGTTGCGGAAACCGCCGAACCCCACGATCGACGACCGCTCTTCTGGGGTGGTGAAGAGCGTGAGGTTCGACCATGCGTCGTACACCGTGGGGTCATCTGAACCATGACAGATCCCTGCCAGGTTGCCGTCGTCGACCGTGTAGATGGTGGACAACGGCCCGAAGGCTCTCTGGCCCAGCCGCTCGGCGTCGCATTCGTCGACCGAGCTGAAGCCCAGGTTTCCTTGGGCTACAAAGAGGACTGCTCCGATGCCGACGAGGATGGACAGGACGCTGGAACGCACAACCCTGTATCGGCGCGCACAGCAGGCCTCTTCAGTGGTGAAATGCCCTATCATCGAGGGCATGCAAGGAGTGGTGAAGTCCTACGATCCGATCACACGAGACGGCGTGATCATGTGCGACACCGATCTCGCTGACTACGACCTCGCTCCAGATGCGCTGGTGGGTTCGGTGTTTCGTATGCTTCGGCCCGGTCAGCGGGTCAACTTCACATTGGACGACGCCAGCCTGGCAACCGGACTCAGCCTCGGTGCCGAGTCCGATATGGGCACGCCGGCCTGGCTCGATCACATCAACTAGCCAGCTCGCCGTCAGGCTCGTGCGCTGAGTACCACGAACTTGGGCGTGGCTCCGACAACAGCGCAGTTGCCGAAGATCCGCCTGAGTTTGGCGTGATAGCCGAGATGACGGTTGCCGACGACCCGCAGTTCTCCACCGGTTCGTAGGATCCGCTGGGACTGGTTGAACATTTTCCAGGCGGTTGCGTCGGTGAGCTCGTTGTTGCGATGGAAGGGTGGGTTGTTGAGTACGACGTCGAATGACGCGTCGGGAAGACTCTCGCCGCAGTCGTCGACCAACGTTTCGGCGCTTTGGGTGGGGTGGTTGTGTCGAAACGTCGCATCTGCGGAGCTGACCGCCAGGTAGGACTCGTCGACGAACGTCACCCGCACGCTCGGGTTGTTGGCCAGGACCGTGCCGACGATTCCGTTCCCACAGCCGAGGTCGACGACGTCGAGTGTGCGGCCCTCCTTCGGCTCGAGTTCAGGCAGATTGTCCAACAAAACCCTGGTGCCGAGATCCAGTTTCGTCCCACCGAAGACGCCGGCGTGAACCACAACGGTGAGGCCCCGGTCCCAAGACACAGTTTTGGGCCACGGACTGCTGCCCGGGTCGGTGCCGTCTGCGAGATCGGCGTGGATCAGGCGAGCCTTCTTCTTCGCCAGGGACGTGGTGGTCAGACCGATGATCTGTTCGAACAGGGACAGGGTGGAGGTGTGGATGTGCTTCACCATTCCGGCGCCGATCACCACGGTTTCGGGGTGGCTCGACGCGCGAATGGTGTGGAGTTGGTGCTCGAGCAAGGACCGTGTTCTGGGGATCTTGATGACGGCAAGATCGAACGGTCCGTCGATGGGTTCGACCGAAGATATGAGGTTAGCCGTCCGTCCGTTGACGGAAAGGTTGGTAGCTGCGGCTCGAAGCGCCTGCAACGAGTCGCTCACCGACGTGGTGTCACGTTGGGCCAGGGCCACCGCAAGGGCTCCGAACCCATCGTTCACAATCAGGGTTCGCGGGCCGGATTCCGGAATGTGATTGAGCAGGTACTCGTCGGCGGCGTCCCAGGCGCGAAGGGGAGACCCTGGCGACGCACCGGGACGTGTCAGCTGGAAATCGCCCTGGGGGACCGTGAAGGCGCTTTCGACAGTGGCCATACCCGGACTCACCTCGGCCGGCTGGGAAGTTTGGCGGACAACCACAGGACGGTCAGCGCGCCTGGGATTGTTGCGAGAGCGATTGCTGCTCCAACGGTGAAGGTGTCGGTGTCGGCCAGCACCCCGACCAGTAGTGGAGCGGCCAGGAGGGCGATCCGGGAACCTGCGGTCAGCCCACCCAGAGCCTTGCCTGGGCGAGAGTGCTGGGCAGCAGCGTCGTACAGTTCGGGAAACATCACCGAGACTCCGGTCCCTGCGACGAGGAGACCGACGAACACCGCCGGCACGGCTGGGATCAGCGTGGCGACAGTGATCCCGAGCCCCGCGAGTACTGTCGCGCCTCGAAGAACTCGCCGATGGCCAAAGCGGTGAACGGCGCTGTCCCCGGCCAGCCTTCCCGTGACCATGCCGACGGTGAACGCCACGTAGCCCATTCCTGCGACGCCGTTCGAGGTCCCGAGGTCATCGGTCAGCCGGAACGCGGCCCAGTCGCTGTTGATCATCTCGGGCACGATGGCGGCGGCGCCGAGGGCTGCGAAGGTGAGCACCACGGGCCAGGAAGAACCGGCTGACGCCGGTGCCTCCCCGCGGTCGGACGTAGCCTCGTCTCCTGGTAGAAGCCCGGGGGCGACATACAGCAGGGCGAGGAAGAGGAAGATCGAGGCACCCAGGAGATGGACCCGGAGGTCCACGTTCAGAGCCGCCATCGCCGCGGCCACCAGTCCGCCGACCACGGTCCCCAGGCTCCACATTGCGTGCAGCCGTTGCATGATCGGTACCGAACGGCGGGTGCTCAGGAACGATCCCTGGATATTCATCGCGACGTCGGTGAAGACGTCGGCGATCGAGAGCACGACCAGAACCAACAGCAACGCCGCAGCGTTCGGCACCAGGCTCACGAACGGCAAGAGGACAGTCAGCGTCAGAGATCCCGCCAACATGACGTTCCGCGTGGGAAATCGCTCGACTGCCGGACCCACGGCGATGCTCCCGAGGAGTCCCGCTCCGGTCGCAACCGCCAAGATCGTGCCAATGGTGGAAAGGTCGAGGTCGAGTCGATCCCGAATCCCGGGGAGCCGAGGAATGTACGAGGCGAGCACCGCACCGTTGACCCAGAACAGCACTGCGATCGAGCGCAGCGCCCGATTCTCGGTTGTGGTCAGACGCCCCGCGTCGGTACCGAGCTCATCGACGGTCACCTGCCCCAAGCTATCCACCACGTAGTCGGCCATGCCGCTACTGGCCGCAGTCTCCCCTGAATGGGCGAGGCTGTCCCACGGCCCCGGTAAGTTGAGGATGTGGGGAATCGGTTGAATCCGATGAGCGTCCGAGATTTGTACGCCATCGAGGTGGAGAAACTTCGGGGCGTGGGCCCCAAGCGCAAGGGCGCGCTCCACAAGATGGATCTGTATTCCCTGGGCGACCTCCTCTCGCACTACCCACGCCGCTATCTCGATCGCACCAGGCAAGCTGCAATCGCCGACCTCATGGAGGGCGAAGAAGCCACCATCGTCGTCAGGGTTCTCAGCACGGACCTCCGCCGCCTTCGCGGAAACCGTGTGATGGTCACCAGCACCGTGACCGACGGTCAGAGCCGCATGACGTTGACCTTCTTCAACCAGCGGTGGCGAGAGCGGCAACTGAAACCGGATCTCGAGGCAATTGTCTTCGGCAAAATGGAGAACTTCAGGGGGCGACCACAGATGACGAGTCCGGTCGTCGATCTCATCGGCGATCAGACCGGCAAGATCATCCCGGTGTACCCACAGAGCGAGAAGGCTGGGGTGAGCAGCGCCGATCTGGCCCGGTATATCGGTGAAGCGCTGCGGCGAACCATCACCAACGAAGACGCACGTTCGTTGGTGGATCCGCTGCCCGCGTGGATGCTCTCGGATCGGGGATTGGTCGATCGTTCTACGGCTGTGCTCGGGATCCACATCCCTGAAACCCATGAGCAGATCTCGAATGCTCGCCGTCGGTTGATTTTCGACGAACTCTTCCGGATGCAAGTCTCACTGATCCGCCGGAAGCGACATCTCGAGGCGACCCAGCAGGGGGTTGAGCACCGGGCCGATGGGCCTCTGGTCCGGTCCTTCATCGACGTCCTGCCGTTCCCGCTCACCGACGCCCAAAAACGGGCCATCGGCGAGATCACCGACGATCTCGTGCGCCCGATGCCGATGCATCGACTACTGCAGGGCGATGTGGGCTCCGGCAAGACGCTGGTGGCGGTGGCATCGATGCTCACCGCCGTCGATGGCGGCCACCAGGGTGCGCTGATGGCACCCACCGAGGTCCTCGCCGAACAGCATCACCTGGGCATTCGCCGGCTTCTCGACGGCCTCGAGGTGCCCGAGCCTTCGAGTCTGCTGGGTAGCCGACCCCTTGCCGTAGAGCTGCTTACCAGCCGAACCTCGGGTTCGGACCGTAAACGAATCCTTTCCGGACTGGCCGGAGGACTCACCGACATCGTCATCGGCACCCATGCACTACTTCAGGAAAAGGTACAATTCCGATCGCTCGGTTCGATCGTGATCGACGAGCAGCACAGGTTCGGCGTAGAGCAGCGGGCGGCACTCCGGGACAAGAACCGCGATGGCACCGTGCCCGATGTCTTGGTGATGACCGCAACGCCAATTCCTCGAACCGCTGCCATGACCGTCTACGGCGATCTCGACGTCTCTGTGCTCGACGAGCTACCGCCGGGACGTACCCCGATCCTCACCTATCACGTCGATGCCCCGGGCACGCTCGATGGCGAGCCCCCGCTTCAACTCGAACAGATGTGGAGTGAATTGCGCTCTACGGTGGCCGCTGGGCAACAGGCCTACGTGGTGTGCCCGCTGATCGACGAGTCGGAGAAGCTCGAGGTAGCGTCGGCCGAGGAGACCTATCAACGGCTGGCAGCCAGGGAGCTGGCCGGACTCCGAGTCGGCCTGATGCATGGCCGGATTCCGCCCGAGGACAAAGACGCTGTGATGGAGCGGTTCCGAGCGGGCGAACTCGACGTTCTGGTTTCGACCACGGTGATCGAGGTTGGAGTTGATGTTCCAAATGCCACCACAATGGTGATACTCGACGCCGACCGATTCGGTATTGCGCAACTCCATCAGTTGCGGGGCCGGGTCGGCCGTGGCGCGCATGCATCGGTGTGTTGGTTGGTAGCGAGCCCTACGACACCGGACGGCGAGAGCCGCATCGAAGCATTGGTCCGAACCACCGACGGGTTCGAGTTGGCCGAGACCGATCTTGACCTGCGTGGCGAGGGAACGATCCTGGGAGAGCGACAGAAGGGCCGGAACGACCTCAAGCTTGCGAGCCTCAGGCACAACCGGGAGGTGGTCGTCGACGCCCGCAGAGCCGCGATTCAGCTACTCGACGTTGACCCAGACCTGTCGAGCCACGGCGAGCTGGCGGACGAGTTGGCCCTCCTCGCTGAAGACTCCGATGAAGAGTTCCTGCTGAAGGGATGAGAACTGTGATCCGCCAACCCGGTCAGATCCCCTGCGAACCTCTGATGACGGTGGTTGCGGGGCCCGATCGAATATGAGAATCATCAGCGGAAGCGCCAAGGGGCGTCGGCTGAAAGTGCCGGATTCGGGCACCCGGCCGATCCCAGACCGAGCCAAAACAGCAATCTTCAACATGATTCTCAGTCTCCGGATGGCTGAGGACTCACCCGGGTTGGAGGGCCTGCGGGTTCTCGACCTGTTCGCCGGATCCGGGTCGTTCGGCCTCGAGTGTCTCAGCCGTGGTGCCGCCGAGGTGATCTTCGTCGAGCAGAACAGGGGCGCTGCACGAGTCCTCCAGGAGAATCTGGACACCATCGATGGCGCCGACCGCGCCCGGGTACTGATCCGCGACGCTTCGGCGGTGGTTGCGTCCTTCGGACCCGACATCCACTTCGACCTGGCATTCTGTGACCCGCCCTACGCAGATGA
>JBLYYW010000223.1:0-3094 GCA_048550155.1 Acidimicrobiales bacterium
AAGCCGGCGCTGCGCGGCATCTGCGATGTGCTGCCAGTCGCACCCGCCGCAGCGCGGTTGACCCGTCGCATGCGGGCAACGGGCATCGACCCGGTCAGCCGACGGTTCCAACACCTCGACGACGTGGCCAACTGCGAATCGCTTGGCCCGCTTGCTGAGCTCAACCACAACCCGCTCGCTGGGAACCGAATCGGAGACAAAGGTGGCCCTGCCGTTGTGATCGAGACCGAGGCCTTGGCCACCAACCGCAATCCGGTCGACCGTGAGTTCCACCCGCTCCACTCCCCCATACTGGAGGCCGTGTCAACCAGTTCCACACCCGCCGTCAAGATCATCCCATCGGTTCTTCCAGCCGATTTCGCCCGCCTGGGAGACGAGTGCCAGGCGCTGGAGGCCGCCGGGGTGGATCGAATCCAGTTCGACGTGATGGACGGCCGCTTCGTTCCGAACCTTACGTTCGGACCCGACATCATTGCAGCGGTTCGGTCCACAGTTTCAGTGCCGTTCGAGGCACACCTCATGATCGAGGAGCCGGACCATTTGATCAGCCGATTCGTGGAGGCCGGCTGCGGACTCATCATCGTGCACGAAGAGACCTGCACCCACCTGCACCGGACGCTCAGCCACATCAAAGAACTCGGTGCGCACGCGGCGGTAGCGCTCAACCCACACACCCCGATCGATCGGGTGGCTCACGTACTGGACCTGCTGGACATGGCGTTGGTGATGACCGTGAATCCTGGATTCGGAGGTCAGAACTACATCGCTGCGATGGAACCAAAGATCGAGGCGATGCGGGACCTACTCGACACCGCCGACCACTGGGTCGATCTCGAGGTCGACGGAGGCATCAGCCACACCACCGTGGAGGGCGCAGCCCGCGCTGGCGCGAACGTTCTGATCTCCGGATCCTGGATGTTCCGCCACGACGGTGGCCTCGGGGCTGCGGTGAGTGAGCTTCGCACCCTCGCGACAGCCGCCTACCACAGTCGCTGAGGACTAGCCGGAAATCTCGCCTGCTTTGGCGATCACCCGATCGAACAAACCGTACTCCTGGGCCTCAGCGGCAGTGAACCACTTGTCGCGGTCGGAGTCTCGCTCGATCTCCTCCACCGTTCGGCCACTGTGCAAGGCGATCAGTTCTGCCATCTGACGCTTGATCTTGATCAGGTTCTCTGCCTGTATCGCGATGTCGGACGCCTGACCCTGGATGCCGGCCGACGGCTGGTGCATGAGGATGCGAGCGTGAGGGAGGGCATACCGCTTGCCTGGCGCACCCGCGGTCAGCAGGAACTGCCCCATCGACGCCCCGAGTCCGAGGCACACGGTGGCAACGTCGGGTTTGATGAACTGCATCGTGTCGTAGATGGCCATACCGGCGGTGACCGACCCACCCGGTGAATTGATGTAGAGCCAGATGTCCTTCTCGGCATCTTGGCCGGCGAGGAACAGCATCTGAGCAGCGAGCTGATTCGCGATGTCGTCGTCGACCTGGGAGCCGAGGAACACGATTCGTTCCTTGAGCAGTTGGTTGTAGATATCGAACCCGAAACCGCCAGCGGGTGACTCGGCGGTGGGCATGCCGGGGATGGTCGTCATAGGTTCCCAGGGTACCAATCGGCCAGGGGTGTCAGAGCGATCGGGCTCAGCTCGGCGTGATCGATCCACCCAGCTCTTCGACGAGCAGCCTCAGGGCGATACCACGATGGGATAATCGGTTCTTCTCCTGCTTGGACATTTCGGCGAACGAACGACCTCCGCCGCCATCGGGGATGAAGACTGGGTCATAGCCGAACCCGTCGTTGCCGGCGGGGGCATATGCGATGACTCCGTTCACCCCGCCTTCAACCGCGAGATCGGGCCGATCATCAGGAAAGGCCAAAACCAATACCGTGCGAAAACGAGCGGACCGATCCTCGGCAGCATCCAATTCGGCCAGCAGGCGTTCCCAGCCGCCGTAGCGAGCGGTGCGAACACCTGGCCCGCCGTTCAACGCGTCAACAAACAACCCGGTGTCATCGGCGAGCGCGGCGGTGCCGGTTGCCTCACACACTTCCCGTGCTTTCTTCGCTGCATTTCCTTCGAGGGTGGGCTCGTCCTCGACAGTTTCGGGCAACCCGTCCGGTCGCGCCCGCACGACAAGATCCAAATCAGAGAGCAGCTGTGCGATCTCGGCCACCTTCCCCTGGTTTTGGGTGGCGAGCACAATTTCCATCGACGACACCCCGCTATGGAAGGGCCGGGCGGTCCCGTGGTGGGGTCGACAGAAGTTCCTGCTGTGCAGCGGTTATCTGTGCGATACCCAACTGGCCCAGGTCGAGCAGCTCGTTCAATTCGTCCCGGTTGAAGACCTCGCCCTCGGCTGTGCCCTGCACTTCGATGATTCCGCCGCCACCGGTCATCACGATGTTCATGTCGACCTCAGCGGCGACATCTTCGACGTAGGGCAGGTCGAGGCGTGCCTCACCATCGACGATCCCCACACTGATGGCGGCACAGGAATCGATGAACGGATCGACTTCCAGTCCGAGCCGAGTGACCGCATCGTGGAGAGCGACGAAACCGCCACAGATCGATGCGGTGCGTGTTCCACCATCGGCCTGCAGCACATCGCAGTCGACGGTGATGTTGCGTTCTCCCAGTTTGTGCATATCGACGACAGCTCGCAGGCTACGGCCGATCAGGCGTTGGATTTCCTGGTCACGCCCAGACGTGCGCCGACGAATTCGCTCAGGGCTGGAGCCGGGCAACATGTTGTACTCGGCTGTCACCCAGCCCTTGCCGGTAGTGCGCATCCAGCGAGGCACATCCTCCTCGACCGAGGCCGTGCAGAGAACGTGGGTGCGACCAAACTTCACCAACACGGATCCGTCGGCCATGTCGGTGAAGTCGCGTTCGAACCGAAGGGGTCGAAGCTCGTTGTTCTGGCGGTCGTCGGGGCGCGTCATAGGGCGCTCACCGTACTCTCCCCTGGGTCATGATGGGGACTTCCACCCACCGCGACGGCGGATATCGACACCCAGAGTGCTCAGCTTTATGGGCACTCCTTCCCGAACACTGTCGGCACCATGATCGGCTGTGTCACAGTGCCTTC
>JBLYYW010000224.1:0-3641 GCA_048550155.1 Acidimicrobiales bacterium
GCCACTCCGTTGTCCCTCCGGGGGCCTCTTGCCTCGCCTTCGGCCCTTTGCGTCGGTGTTCTCGCTTCGCTGCCTCCTCGTTCCTCGTCGACTGCTTCGCTCCACCGACTCGGGCCTCCGGGTCGGCCCGGAGCATGGCGGGCGGCGCTCGTTCCTCGCTTGGCCCGCCTAGATTTTTTCCTCCGGGGGCCCGTTGCCTCGCGGTTCGGCCATTTGCGTCCTGGGGCTACATCGAGGGTGTGGGGATGACGCCGGGCGGGTGAGATGTCCGGGTGAGATGTCGTGTGCGACCCCGAGAGGCTCGGTTGCTGAGCCACCGGCGTACTGCGGGGATACGTGCGATGAACCCGAACGTGATGAGAACTGCGCCTGGGCCGACCTCGCCGATGAGGACGACGTGGGCGAGGAGCGCAGCCGCGATCACGTAGGTGAGTTTGTGGAGTCCTCGCCACCGCTTCATCCCCATGGCCCGTTGCGACCGTCGGCTGCTGGTCAGGAACAATGGGACCGCAAGCGCGAATGCGACCGTTCCCGCGACCAGGAACGGAGCAGACAGCGCCGAGGCGAGTCCGGTTTCGATGACAAACATGGCGGCATTGCTCAAGGCAAGGAGGAAGAACATGATGCCGAGGTACTTGCGGACGCGGACTTGGGAGCGTCCGGTCAGCCACTGAACTGGGGAAGCCACGAACATGGCCCCGAAGGTGATCATGCCCGGGTTCTCGCCCGCGGCGAGAGCGAACTCGATCATGGCCTCGGTCGAGATCACGCCGAGAAGGGCTGCGCCGATCGCTCCGCTGATGAGCACCGGGGCGATGGTGGCGAGAGTGAGGACGACGAGCTGGAGGGGCGTGAAGCCGTTCCAGACTCGACGACGCCGCAGCGGCACCTGGTCGCGGTGGTTTGCGGTGGGTGGGGTGGGTTGTGGAGATGGGTGTTTGAGAACAGCGGTCATGGCTTCAGCGTCCCTTGAACACACCGAGAGCCGAATCCGCCGACGGGAGGTTCGATGTACTCCTGTAGGAGTACTCGGCGTTGTGGTGGAGCCTCCCTGGGGCCGATGTGCGATTCGGCGGGTCTCGCCAAGATTGGTGTCGACGTGAGCGACGATCCGATCGGTCACACTGGACAGAAGGAACACACAATGACCAAACCCAATGACCCCACCGGCCCCGGCCGATCCGAGAACATCGACGCCCAATTCGCTGCGCTGGTGTCCTCGCTGCCCGACCTTGCATCGATCGAGCCGGCGGGGCGAGACGAAGATCTCGAGATGGTCGAGATCCTGCTGCCTCACCCGGGTGGAACCGAGCCACCGATGAGGCTGGTGCTCGGAGTTCCGGCCGAGATCGCACCCACACTTCGAGCTGAGTTCAGTCCCAAACGAGTGGAAGCGATGATGCAGGCGGTAGAGGCGTTGGCAGCCCTGGCGAGTCCACTCAAGCCGTGAACGTACTCGCCGGCCGCCCGAGGGTCCAGGACGCCGTGCTTGCGGGCTCCGCCGCTGCATTCGCTGTTGCGGCGGTGGCGTTCGACTTGGGCGATGCCGACAGTCACTCGAGTCCGTTGGCCTTCGTGCTGGTCGCCGTCGCAGGCATCGGGCTGCTGGCCAGACGTCGGAGCCCGATGGCGGTTCTCGGCGTGGTGGTCGTCGCCCGACTGATCATGACCTGGGACACCGGCAACGATGTCGCACTGATTCCCGCGGCGATGATCGCGCTCTACACCGTCACCCGCACCGGCGATCGGCGTCGAAGTCTCGCTGTAGCTGTCAGCGCAGCAGTCGTGATGATGGTCGCCGTCGCTGCGTTGAACAGCGACGAATTCGTACAAGAACTGGCCAGCGAGGCCGCCCTGATGTTTCTTCCGATCGCAGTCGGGGACGCCGCCCGCAGTCGTGCCGATCGCATCCGGGTTCTCATCGACACCGAAGCCGCTGCCCGTGTCCAAGCCGAGCGGTTTCGGATCGCCCGCGACCTCCACGATGTGGTCGCTCACGGCTTGTCGACGATCGCGATCCAGTCCGGGGTCGCCGCGCACCTCGTGGAACGGGATCCCCGCCAGGCCAAGGAATCGTTGGAGATCATCAACGCCACCGGCAAGCATGCCCTCGAGGAACTCCGATCCATGGTTGGTGTTCTCCGATCAACCGACGAAGAGGTGCCGCTGCGGCCGACACCGAGCGATCCCGACGACCTCTCAGATCTACTCGCCGGTGCCGCCAACGCGGGTCTCACCGTCACAACCGAACTTCACGGTGGTTTCCCTCCCGATGTCGGGGATGCATGCATCGTGGCCATGCATCGCATCATTCAGGAGGCGCTCACCAACGTTGCGCGCCATGCCGGACAGGTAGCGGTCGACCTCGTGATCCACCACGGCGTCGAAAGCGTTCGCGTTCAGATCGTCAATGACCCCGGCTCATCGTCAGCTCCTGGTTCGATTCCCTCGACCGGAGTAGGGGTCATCGGCATGACCGAAAGAGCCGAGGCGCTGGGCGGCACCCTCCGAGCTCAGAAGACCGCAGTTGGGGGCTTCGAAGTCGATGCCAGGATCCCGTATCATCGCCGCATCTCACTCGGTGAGCAGCCATGACCATTCGACAGATTCGGGTACTGGTCGTCGACGATCAGGAACTGGTCCGCCGCGGGTTCTGCGCCCTGATTGCTGCTGAGGACGATCTGGAGATCGCGGGCGAGGCGGCCAACGGATCCGAAGCCATCGACCAGGCGTTCGCCACCAATCCAGACGTGATTTTGATGGATATTCGTATGCCTGGCCTCGACGGCATCGCTGCCACCGAGCGCATCTCCCGCGACGAACGCCTGGCTGACACGCGGGTTCTGGTGCTCACCACCTTCGATCTGGATCAGTACGTGTATGACGCCCTACGCGCCGGTGCTTCCGGGTTTCTGCTGAAAGACACCGCGCCTCAACAGCTTCTTGACGCAATCCGTATCGTTGCGGCTGGCGATGCACTGATCGCTCCCGGGATCACCCGCCGCCTCATCAGTGAGTTCGCGGCCCGGCCAAACGCAGCCCGCGAAGACCCGATCCTCGCCGATCTCACCGATCGAGAACGCGACGTGCTCGCCGAGGTCGGTCGCGGCCGGAACAATGCCGAGATCGCTGAACGTCTCTTCATCAGCCCGCTGACGGCGAAGACCCATGTCAGCCGGATCTTGACCAAACTGGCCGCTCGCGACCGGGCCCAACTCGTCGTTGTTGCCTACGAAACCGGACTCATAACGCCGGGAAAGGAGAAGCCGGAGTAGGCGTCGTCGGTGTGCCGAGCGTTGCGACAGGCAAAGCCGGTAGATGTCTGCTGGCGTTCTGTCGTGGAGCGAGCACATTCGGCTGAAAAATCGTCGTGGGGGTACATCGAGTGTGCTGGTGTGACGCCAGAACGGTGGGATGTGGTGGTGTGACGACAGAACGGTGGGATGGGGGATCGCTGCGCGGGAATCGGAGTGGCACACTGAGGACATGTGGTGGCTGGCCCACGGGGAACACGACGCACCCGCAACGACCGAGTGGCTTTCGCCCTACGAGATCGCTCGACTCGAGTCGATACGGTTCACAAAACGACGCAACGAGTACCTCACCAGGCGGTGGACCACCAAACAAGCAGTCGCCAGGGC
>JBLYYW010000225.1:0-6461 GCA_048550155.1 Acidimicrobiales bacterium
ACTCTCGAGGCTCGAGTCGATCTGGCTATGCAAGAGCTCGAGCGCACCGAAGCGTTCGATCGCGAGATTCTCGCTGTGTACGCCACGACGGGCACCGGCTGGGTCGATGAACGGGTGGCCGACTCGCTGGAATACATCTGGGGTGGTAACACCGCCTCAGTGGGGTTGCAGTACTCGTATCTTCCAAGCTGGGTTTCTGTTCTCGTGGATCAGAAGACCGCCGTCGACAGTTCCACGATGCTCATCGATGCCGTGCTGGCTCGACTGGAGCAGATACCGGCTGACGAACGACCCCGCATTCTGGTTTTCGGCGAAAGCCTTGGGTCCTTCGCAACCGAGGCGGCGTTCGATGACTTCGACGACCTGATCGCGAATGTCGATGGAGCCATGCTCGTAGGCCCCACGTTCGGAAACGAATTTCGCAACCGGTTCACCGACAATCGAGATCCTGGCAGCCCGGCGTGGCGCCCGGTCGTTGAGGACGGAAGACAGGTTCGGTTCATCGTGGATCCTGATGACTTCGACCTCCTCACAGGTCCGTGGGAGGATCCCCGAGTCGTGTATTTGAAGAACAGCTCGGACCCGATCTCCCACTTCTCCCTGAGCTTGCTCTGGTCGCCGCCCGAGTGGCTTGACGAACCTCGGGCTCCGGACAGCAACCCGAAGATGAACTGGTTCCCTGTTGTCACGTTCTGGCAGGTTGCTGCCGACCTCACCTACTCCTTTGGCGCTCCGGCCGGGCACGGACATCGGTACGGTGCCAATGTGGTCGACGCCTGGGTGGAGATCGATGCACCGGAGGGTTGGACCGACAGTGACACCCAACGCCTCCGCGACATCATCGGCCACGAATAGCCACGCCACAACACTTCGCCCAACCGATTGAACGGTGTGGTAGCGCGCCGTATCTCGGTCTGCGACTTCGGGAAGCTGTACACCGGTTGCGGCGGGTCGGAATTCGCTGTGTAACACTGGCCTCCGGACGAGACGGAGATCGCAATGGCTACTCAAGAGGAGACGGGGACTGGAGTCGCAGGACTCCCGAGGGGCCTGGTCGTCCTGCTGACCGTTGCCGCCGGAATGATCGGAATCGCAGGCTTGAAGGCCTTCTCGGGAACGGTCGGCCCGATGTTTCTTGCGATCGTCGTCGTTGTCGTCTTGGCTCCAATTCATGGCGCGGTTGCTCGCCGAGGAGCGCCCAGTTGGCTGGCGATGACGGCGTTGTTGGCGGCGTCGCTCGGTGTAATCGCCGTGATCCTGGGGAGCGTGGCCTGGGCTGCCATCGAACTCGTCACCTTGCTTTCCGGAGAGACCTACGAGAGCCAACTCTCCCAAACCCAGGAGGATCTTGCCGACCTTGCCGATCGATTCGGCGTCACTGGAGATGACCTCGACAGCGTGGTCGAAGGGATCGATCTCGGATCGGTAGCGAGCCAGCTGACGTCGGCCCTGTCCGGGGTACTCGGCGTCCTGGGCACGCTGAGCGTGATCATCTTGATGTTGCTCTTCGTGGTCATGGATGCGGACAAGTTCAGTCGAGCTCTCAGGTCGGTCACGGCCGAGAAACCAGCCGTTGTCGATGCGCTTCGCAATTTCGCGAGCTCGACTCGCTCCTACTTTGTTGTTGCCACGATCTTCGGTCTGATCGTCGCTGTCTTTGATGTTGTTGCTCTCTTGATCATGGGGATACCACTCGCTCTGGTGTGGGGGGTTCTTTCCTTCATCACCAACTACATCCCGAATGTGGGGTTCATCCTCGGTCTCATTCCGCCTGCACTCCTCGGCTTCTTCGAGGGTGGGTGGCAGTTGTCGCTCTGGGTGATCGTGGTGTACAGCGTGATCAACGTAGTAATTCAATCCATCATCCAGCCGAAGTTCGTGGGTGACGCCGTTGGTCTCTCCGCAACATTGACGTTCGTATCTCTCATGTTCTGGGCCTGGGTGATCGGTCCACTGGGCGCGCTGCTGGCCGTTCCGCTCACGCTGTTCGGTAAGGCGCTGTTGATGGACATCGATCCGACGACTCAGTGGGCAGCACCGTTGATCTCGCTTGATGGGTCCGGGTCAGCAGATGAGGTGGCCGACGTGGGCGACGAAGGTAGGTAGTGCTGTCATGGTGATGTTCGCCTCACATTGCCCCGCTCTTGGAGCTCGGCGGGCTCAAGACGGTGAGGCAGCACCGGAATGAACACCCAGGAGCGCCCTGCACCCAGCGGTTCAGCGCCCTTCCTCGTCCGTGTATTGGTCATTGTCAGCTCGATGACGATGTTGTTGGGGCTGCTCTCGGCGTATGCCAGCGACGTGGTGTTCGATAGTGACGAGGCCGGTGACATCGCGGCGAAGGCTCTCGCCCGGGAGGAGATCCGCTCGGCGGTTTCGGTCCAGGTCGTCGATCAGATTGTCGTGCTCGACCCGGAGTTGCTCGTTGTTCGACCGGTGATCGAGATCGTCGTCGACCAGGTGCTGGGGTCGCCCGAGGTCGCGGACATCGTGCGGTTCGGTGTAGCCGACCTGCATCGAACCGTCTTCACCGACAACCGAGACACCCTCAGCATCGAGCTGGCCGAGTTGGTTCTTCTGGTGAAGGTGTCGCTGGCGAAACTCGATCCTGACCTGGCTGAACAGATACCCGACGACGTGACAGACGGTGTGATCGCTCTGAGAACCGATCCCGTGTTGGTCGACGCCCTCCAGCTTGCTGAGACGATGAGGTTCCTGTCGTTCATACTGCCGATCCTCAGTTTCGTTGGGTTCGCCCTTGCGATCTGGCTCAGCGATGACCGCCGTCGCGCATTCATCACTGTCGGTGTGTCGGCCATCGGCGTGGGAGCGGCCGTTTTGCTTCTGGAAGCGGTCGCACGGTTCCTGTTCGTGCGCCGGTTCGATGGTGACGACTCCCGGCTGGTGGCTGATGCTGTTTGGGATGTTGTCATGGGTGACCTGGCTGTCTTTGCGCTGATTGTCGCAGCGGCCGGATCGGTTCTGGCCGTCGTCGCCTCGACCGGTTCCAGGAGGATGTCGCTGAGGGGTCACGTGCGGACCGCGGTCGGGCTGATCGAGCCGCCCGAGTCGAAGCCTGGTCGGGTGATATGGGGATTAGCCGCTCTGGTTCTCGGCGCATATGTCGTCGCGGACGGGGAGATGTTTGTCCGCTTGGCGACCGTAGTTGCCGGGATGGGAATGGTCACCGTTGGGTTGTCCGAGGCGGTGGCGGCGCTGTCGGGTTCGGACGAAGAGATCACACCGTCGGCGGCTCGGGGTGCGCTGCGCACAACACCGATCCGCTGGGTGGTCGGAGGGTTCTTCTCGGTCGCGCTCCTGGCCATAGTGCTTGTCGCAATCGGCCGAAGCGGCGGCGACGGAGTCACCGCCAGCAGTGGTGGCCCAGGCTGTAATGGAAGCGTTGTGTTGTGCGGGCGGCCCCTCGATCGTGTGGCGTTCGCCGCAACCCACAATTCGATGGCCGCTGCCGATGACGGCTTCAGTGGTGCGTACCAGACTGTGGGGATCATCCCCCAACTGGAGGACGGCTACCGCGGATTCCTCATCGATGCCTACTACGGAATCGAATCCGACGACGTCGTGTTCACCGACCGGGCTCCCGTGAGCGAGGAAGAGCGGGCAGAACTTGTGCGCGACGTTGGCGAGAGTGCAGTCCGATCAGCCGAGGCGCTGCGAGAGAGCCTTCAATTGGGCGGCGGCACACGTGATGTGTATCTGTGCCACTCGTTCTGTGAGATCGGGGCAGTTTCGATGGTGGACGAGATGTCCCGGGTTCGTGAATGGTTGGAGGCCCACCCCCGGGAGGTGTTGATCTTCGTGATCCAGGACGAGGGTCCAACCGAGCTGGACATGGAGACCGTTTTTTCCGACAGCGGTCTCGCTCCGTACCTGCACTCCCAAGCGCTGGGAGAGCCGTGGCCGACTCTCGGCGACATGGTCGAGTCGGGTCGCCGGGTGTGGGTTTCGGCCGAGAACTTGCCCGGACAGGAAGCGTGGTACCACGACGCATTTGCGTACATCCAGGACACTCCGTACAGCCAGCCCGAAACAGCGGCGTTCACCTGTGAGCTCCTGCGGGGCGATCCCGACAGTCCTCTCCTGCTCGTCAACCACTGGTTGAGCCCGGCTTCAGCCGTATCGGCGGACGAAGCGAACTCTCGGGCGGTGCTCGAGGCCAGGTTGGAGGAATGTGATGCCGAGCGAGGTCGGTTCCTGAATCTGCTTGCGGTCGACTTCTCCGATCGAGGCGATGTCATAGCTGTCGTCAACGAGTTGAACGGTGTAGCCCCTCGGTGATTTGCGTCGGCGGTGACGTTCACCCCGGGTGATCCTCATGTCTTTGCCCGTCCCGCCGGTCCTCTGCGCGAGACTCGTCGGTGATGACTCAGGCCCAGTCGGCGCCCGAAGCTGACCAGACCATCGCCACCTCGCCGGTTGCTCGAAACACCGTCTTCGCGGCCCCTCCGGACGACCCCCGGTCACGACGCGCCGCCGACGTGTTTCTGCTCGTGGGGTCCTCTGTTGCGGTTCTGCTCGGAGCGTGGGCTCACCGGTCCAGCACCGATGTCGACCAGCGAGTACTCGAGTTCTTCTCCGGTGGATTGCCGGGCTGGGTAAGCGGCACCTTCACGATCGTGTTCATCGCCGGTGGCCTCTACGCCGTCGGCCTGATACTCGGCATTGCGGCTTTCGGTGGCGGTCGCCATGCGCTGGTTCGTGACATGGTGCTGGCGGTAGCGATCACCCTGTTGGTGGCGGTTGGGGGTGCTCAGCTCGGTGGGTCCGAGTGGCCCGACATTCTTCCCGAGCTCCTGGAGCGTGACGGGTTCCCCTCCTACCCCGTTGTCCGCCTGAGCACCGTCGTCGCTGTGCTTGCTGTGGCCCACCCTTACCTGTCCTCGCCGATGCGCAAGGTGGGTCGACGGGTGGTGGTAGCCATGACGATCGCCGCGCTCGTCATGAGCTACGGAACCGTCTCGGCGATCATTGGAGCTACCGCGCTGGGAGCGATGGCGGCGGCAACGATCCACTTGATCTTCGGATCTGGGGTCGGCATCCCAAGCAAGAGCAGAATCCTCGACGGCCTTCGGAGCATCGGGCTCGACGCGACCGCCATCGAGTATCTCGACGAGCAACCGGTCGGCACAACACTCCTACAGGCCACCCTGGCCGACGACACCGACGTGCTGGTGAAGGTCTATGGGCGGGATGCGGCGGACGCGGCAACCACAGCCCGGCTGTGGCGTCGCATGTGGTACCTCGACGACGATCGTGCGCTCACCGCGTCCGGGCGCCAACAGGTGGAACACGAAAGTCTCATGCTGTACGAGGGGACAGGAGCCGGATTGGCCGTACCCGAACTCGTGGGCTGGGGCACCGGCAGCGCCGAGGACGCCTTCGTCGTCACCCGCTGGCTCGACGGCGGGCGACTCCGGGATCTAGACGACGGCGGCCTCGACGACGCCAGCCTGGACCGCTGCTGGCAAGCCATGGACGAGCTGCACGCAGCCGGCATCGTCCACCGCAACATCGACCGCAACCGGGTCCTCATCACACCTGAGCGTGTCCTCCTCGACGACTTCGCCTCTGCACAGGCCTCAACGGATTCTCAGAAGCGGGCCGCGGACATCGCTCAGATGCTGGTGGTCACCGCGATCGTGGTCGGGACCGAGAAAGCGGTCGCTGCTGCCCGTTCAAGCCTTGGAGACGCTCGACTATCGAACGCCATTCCGCTCCTCCAAGGCGCAGCGCTTCCGAGCACTCTCCAGGCCGACGCGAAACGCCGCTCCCTCAGCATCAAGGAACTCCGCACATCGGCAACGGATGCGATCGGCAGCGACGAAATCGAGCTCGCTCAGCTGGAGCGGGTGAGCTGGACCAACGTGGCAATGGTGGCGTTGACGCTCTTCGCTGCCTACGCCCTGATCAGCTCGCTGGCCGACATCGGTTTCGACACGATCGTCGACCAGGTGGCTGATGCCAAATGGTCGTGGCTTGCGATCGCCTTCTTCCTGGCTCAGCTGACCAATGTGGGGGAGTGGCTGGTGCTCACCGGGCTGGTTCCGGGCCGAGTGCCGTTCGGCCCCACGATTCAGTTCCGGTACGCACTGTCGTTCATCGATCTCGCCGTTCCGGGCGATGCCGGTGCGATCGCAATGAACGTTCGGTACATGCAGAAACTCGGAGTTCCCGCTGCGGGAGCGGTTGCTCAAGGACCATTGGTGACGGTGTTCTCCAAGCTCACCGACATCTTGCTGCTCATCATCGCCAGCCGGATCATCGGCCAGACCGTCGACCTCGACGACATCGATGAAGGCCCGGCTCTTCGTCTGATCGGCCTCGCAGTTGCGGTCATCGTGATCGGCATCATCGTCGTCTTCGCCGTCCCGAAGCTCAGGGCCAGAGTCGTCCCGCACATTCGCGAGGGGTTCGGTTCGGTTCGGGGAGCGGTCAGCGTA
>JBLYYW010000226.1:0-3361 GCA_048550155.1 Acidimicrobiales bacterium
ATTGCGCCCGAGCTCTACGTGGCGTCGGGGATTTCCGGGGCGATCCAGCACTGGGTGGGAGCCATGGCGTCGAAGAAGATTCTCGCCATCAACACCGACCCCGAAGCCAACATGGTGGTCAAGGCCGACTACTTCGTGGAAGGTGACCTCCACAAGGTCCTCCCCGCCGTCGCCGACGAAATCAAACGCCGCAAAGGCTGACCCATCCACGCAAATTTCAGCTGGCTGCGACAATTGTTGTCATCGCCAGCTGAATTTTGGGACGATTGTCACCACTAGCTGACAGAACGCAAACGTCGAGCAGCCGTCCGAGTCAAGAACGTCGACGTGGGGCTAGCGGTGCTGGTCGATCAGGATGGCGTTGCCATCGGGATCGACCAACCTGATGTGGGCCGGACCCTCTGCTCCTGCGTCGTCGGAGACGGTCTCGTTGAGTTCGATGCCGGCCTCGGCCAGTGATGCCTGGATCTGACGCACGTCGGTGAATGGGTCGACCTCGCTGGCCGAGGAGTCCCAGCCGGGGTTGAACGTGAGGATGTTTCCTTCGAACATCCCCTGGAAGAGGCCGATGATTGTGGTGCCGTTCTTCATGATGAGATAGCCGTGATCTGGATCGCCGCCCATCGAATCGAAGCCCAGCTTCTCATAGAAGGCCTGCGACACTTTCAGGTCCTTGACGGCGAGGCTGACTGAGAACACTCCGAGGTCCATAGAGGCGACTCTAGTCGCGTCGGTGCCGTTCGACTTTTTGTCAGCTAGTGGCGACAATCGCCTGGAATTTCAGCCGCAGGCGACAACAATTGTCGCCACCAGCTGAAATTTGGGTGTTAGTGGCTGCGTTTGCGGTGGGCCATTTCTTGGAGGGATTTTGCGAGCTGTTCGGGGGTCCAGCGGTCGGCGACGGCTCGGCTGACCATGTCGGCCTGGGACTCGGGCACGATGGCATTGATCGGTTCGTCCCGGTCGAGATTGGTCGGGAATGGGTAGCCCTCGGCGGCTGCGCCGATGGCGGCGTTGATGTGGGGATGGTCGGCGCGTTCGAGCAATGCAGGAAACACCGCATTGACGATCCGTTCCCTATCGACGCTCTCGAGGGTCCGGCCCATGGGCGAACCGATCTGGAGCAGGTTTGCCATCCGCTTGACGTCGGCAGTTCGGTTTGTGCCCGCACCGTGAAAGAGCGCCGGGTTGAAGAAGACAGCGTCGCCCTTGTCGAGCGGAAGCTGAACGTGGTGCTCGGCGAAATACTGCTCGAACTCGGGCAGTGGCCACGCCAGGTAGCCGGCGTCGTACTTCTGTGAGTGGGGCAGGAACATGGTGGGGCCGCTCTCGACCGGCATATCCACGTGCGCGATGGCTCCCTGCAGCGTGAGGACCGGAGACAGCAGGTGTGCCTGACTGGGAAAGCGGGCAGCCTGTGCGATATCCATGAAACCGAGGTGATAGTCGCGGTGGGGGCTTTGCGCCTCACCTCCAGGATTCACCACGTTGAGCTGCGAAGTGATCTGGTATCCGGGGCCCAGCCATGCTTCGCTCGCCACCGCAATGCTGGGGTTGGCGTAGTAGTCGACGAAGACGCCCGGGGACTGCACTGCCATCTTTTCAAGTGCATTCCATACTCGATCGTTCGCACCGGCTTTCGCGAAGTGATCGCCGGCGCCGATCCCGGCGCGCTTCTGTGCCTCGATCAGTTGCCAGAACACCTCGCTGCCGGCGTCAACGACGTCAGGCGCAACGGCACCCTTGATCACGATGACCCCGGGGCCGTTCATCAGACAGTCGGCGATCTCCTCCATGTTGGATCGCACCATGTCGGCTGCTGAGTAGATCCGGGTGGGTTCGTCGTCTTCGACGATTGCGCGAAACTCGTTGATGTCCGGGGTCATGGGATATCTCCAAGGAGTGGACAATTGCCTGCACCGAGTCTTGCACACTTCCGCTCAATCGACCGATTCGGTGGTTCACGGCGAAGGTCTCAGAGGCAGTCGACCGGTTCGCTTCGAACACCGTCGTCGTCGACCAGCCGAACCTGATAGGTGTACGAGCTCGACGAAGAGATGTTGAAGTCCTCGAACTGGGTGTCCGACGTGCGGGCCCTCCAGCCGTAGGCGCCCCCGTCGCGAGAGCGGAAGACGATGGCATCAGCGGCCGCCTCATCCGGTAGGTAGGTCCATGACAGAGCGAACGATGAACCGTTGTCGATCAGCGTGCACTGCTCGATCGGAGCGACGATTGGCAGCGGCACAATGACGGGATCTGGCTCGCATGAGACGGGGTCGCCAACGGAACCATCGATGCCGATGGCAGTGACTTCGAAGCTGTAGCTCGCTCCGGGCTGAGTGAGGTTGTCGAGGAAGCTCAGGCTGCCGTTCTCATCCACGCTGTAGAGCCTCGCCCGCCAGTACGACGGGCCGCCGTTCACCGACCGGCGGACCACATACCGATCGATGTTGACCGCCTCGTCCCAGTCGATTTGGATCGAGTTGTCTGCCAGAACGACCGCCGAGCACGACCCGACCACTCCTGGCGCCGGCTGCGGGACGAAGACCTCGGGGTCGCACAGAGTTGGGTCGGCCTCGGTTTCATCGGCCCCCTTGGCCACAACAGTGAATACATATGTCCGTCCTGGTGTGATCAGGGAATCGACGTAGGTTTCGTCGCCATCCACCCGTGCTCGCCAGTAGTCGGGCCCGCCGTCGACGGATCGGCGCACGATGTGACTGACCGTATTGTCGCCGGAGACCCAATTGAGGATCGCTTCCCCGTCGCCTCCGATCGCTGTCGTGCAACTCGTGGCCGGGAGCACCTCGCCCGGTACAAGATCCACCGTGCCACAGGAAACAAGAGCGGACCGCTGACCTGGTTCGTAGACATGCTCGACAAAGAACTCGTTTAGCTTCAACGGTGCTGGTGTGCCATCGAAGGTGGTGGCTGGAGCGTCGACTCGTCCCGCCCACGACGGGACGCCGGTGTCCACCGATCGGTGCACCACCGCGGACTGAGCGTAGTCATTGTTGGTCCACGAGACCGTGACCCCGTTCTCGTCGCCTGACACAGAACAGAGCTCCGGGGGCGGGGGAGGGGTAGTGGGTGAGGCTGGTCCGGGTCCGGCTTCATCACAGAGTCGGGCGACGTCGCGTGCGGGGGGCTGGGGTCCTCTGGGCGCGCCGTAGGAGCTGTAGCCGCCAACCAACCACAGGCATCCATCGCTGGGATTCACGTGGACGCCGAAGCCGCCGCTGTCCCCGGTCAGTTGGGGAGCGAACGATGTGATGTGATTGGTGGTCGTGACGTCGAAAGCCGCAATGGACTTGATGGTCGTGCGGGTGGCCTCGGCGGGTGGCTGAGTGTGTTGAATGAC
>JBLYYW010000227.1:0-10242 GCA_048550155.1 Acidimicrobiales bacterium
ATCTTCATTCGTGCAAGATGCGAAGCCTCATCAAGATCTACCGTTGCGGAAGGGCGGGTGCCCGCAACGGCAGACATGATTGCGCCTTTGCAATGGTCGATCAGCGAGAGAAGTGCGGTGCGATCGCCGCCCCGGGCGCGGCTGACAGTCTGTTCAACGTCATCACCAGTTCCCAGGCTCAACACTACGCGGCTCTCCCATGGCTGTCCCACAGCCACTTGCTGACCAACCATCGCACCTCGCATACCCGCTAGACGCAATAGGCGAATCGGAATCGTTCAGACTGGACAAGATTTCTCAGACACCAGAACCGAGCATTGACGCGACCTCGCCCCCGGAGGAGAGAGCCGGGGGCGAGCGTCAGGATGTGTTGAGCTTCGTGTTACTCGGCGAGCGCCAGAGTCTGTGCAGTGTCGGTGCTACCGGACGGCGCTTCGTAGCCGCTCCACGTGACCCCACTCCAGGTGCCACCACTCCAGGTTGCCCCGGACCAGGTGCCGCCACTCCAGGTTGCCCCGCTCCAGGTTGCTCCGGACCAAGTGCCACCACTCCAGGTGCCACCGCTCCAGGTCGAGCCCGACCAGGTTGCGCCGGACCAGGTAGCCCCGCTCCAGGTTGCTCCGGACCAAGTGCCACCACTCCAGGTGCCACCGCTCCAGGTGCCGCCCTTCCATGTGGTGTGATCGTCCCAGGCACCCAGGTCGAGGGCTCGTGGAAACTCCTGGCTGGCGGTTTGCAGACCGGAGCTGGTCAAGTTCTGGGCCGCCGTGTCGGGGCGAACTTTGCCTACCCCGTCGAGGACAGTGTTCTTGCGATCCACCTCGTTGGCGTTGTTGGTCAGGACGTATTTGACCTGGTCGGGAGTGAGCCAGGGGGCTGCGGACAGCAGCAGCGCAATCCCACCCGACATCACGGCAGCTGCCTGTGACGTTCCGCTGCCTTTCATGAAGCGGTCCCCAACGACAGCATCGGGATAGGCCTGGTCGAGGGTCGATCCGGGGACCCGGAGGCTGACGATTGATGCTCCGGGTGCAACCAGATCGGGATCCCGCTCACCGTCGCCAGCACTGGACCATGTGGGAACGTTGTCACGAACGTTCCGTCCATTCAGGGCGCCGGTTGCGATGACATAGGGAGAGATCGCTGGGCTGTCGAGGCCGTCGGAGTCATTGGATCGGTTGCCCGCAGCAACAACGACCACGATGCCAGCATCCCAGGCCCGTTCGACTGCAGCAGACAGTGGGTCGGTCATCCGGTCTTGCACGCCCTCACGACCGAGCGACAGGTTGAGGACCCGGATATTGAGGCCATCAGAATCCTTGTGTTCGACGACCCAGTCGATGCCAGCGATGACCTGGGCGATGTGGGTTTCACCGGTGGCACCGGCCACCTTCACCGAAACGATCCGCGAGTCCGAGGCCATGCCCTTGAAACCGTCGGCGGTCCCATCGTTGCCGGCAATGATGCCCGCGATGTGGGTGCCGTGGCCGTAGGTGTCAAGAGTGGCGAGATTCTGCACTTCTCCTTCGTTTGAAAGGTCCGGACCGTACAGAACCTTGCCAGGGGCATCGAGCCCCTGAACCGGAGCGACACCAGTATCGATCAGGGCAACGTCGATGCCCTGGCCAGTGATACCCAGATCTCCCAATGGCTCTGCTTCGAATTCGCGAACAAGTGCCATCGTCAGACCATCGGATGCTGCGCCATCGCTGCTGCTTGCATCTTTGGACGGCTTGCCGAGGAATGAGACGCTGTCGTCGCCGACGATGTTCGTGGTGCCAGGTGAAACCAGCGCAGCGGCCACAAGGGCCAGCGCAGTGGCTACCACGGCCAGCGTTTGTGTCCAGGTGACGCCTGGACGCTGAATCCAGGTGACTCCCTCAGTTGGGTTTTGGTGTGAGGCGTACATTTTCGTTTCCAGAAGTAGGTTGAAAACAAACGCCGGTTTCGCCTCTGACTCCCCCGGGGCGAGGCGACCAATTGCAGCCACCGGGATCAACGTCTCGTTTGAATGGATTGTCTGTTTCTTCGGCCGATCAACTAGCCCAACTTGACCCCTCTGCGACGAATTGAGCCGTCGAACCCAGTTCGGGAAGCTCTCCCTGGGTGCAAACACCCAGTTGAGAGCCGCTCGCGCACTACTGAAGTGCGTCACAAATGCGCCGATAAGAAAGCCATGACCGAGCCGTCCCTGCGACAGCGCTTCGTCGGCGTAAGTTCGGCGTGGTTCATAACCTCCACCCTCATCGGGATTTCGCTCGTCATGGGCGTGGTGTTCCTCGACGAGCGCACGCCGCTGCACGCCACCATCGAGTTTCCGTGGTGGGCAATGGTCGTGGCCTTCGCTCTCGTCGAGTCGTCGGTGGTCCACCTGCACTTTCGAAGCGAGACAGGCAGTTTCTCGCTCTTCGAACTCCCACTGGTTCTCGGCCTGATCTTTGTCGCGCCTCAGGGCTTGTGGCTGGCTGCGATTCTTGGGGTCGGCTTCGCACTCACAGTGGTACGGCGACAACCAGCAATCAAAGTGGCGTTCAATGTTGCAAATCTCTCGGTTCATGTGTCAGTGGCGGCGTTGGTGGCACAGACGTTCATCACCGGGGATCCACTGGCTCCTACCGCTTGGCTGATCCTGGCCGCAGCCACGACGCTGGGCGGGGCAATCCAGATAGTCGCGTTGGCCGCCGTCCTGTATGCGGCTGAAGAGGTCCTGGGCCGACGGCAGATTCTCACCATGCTCGGTACGGCCACCGTCATATCAACCGCCAACACCGCTCAAGCATTGGTGGCGGCGGTGCTGGTGCAGTCGGAACCAATCAGCGTTCTTCTCCTGCTGGTTCCGGTGGCCGTCATGTTGGTTGCCTACAGGGCGTATGTGGCGGAGCGAAATCAGCGCGAACAGGTGGAGTTTCTCTACACATCTACCAAGGCCTTGCGTGAGAGCGCCGAGACCACTTCGTCCGCAGCCGCACTCTTGGGCGAGGTGGTCTCGATGTTCCGCGCCGAACGAGCCCACCTCCTGCTTCTCCCTCGCGAGGACCGGGACGAGGTGACAACAACCCACTTCCGCCACGAGAACGGCGCCACCGTCGCCCACGTCCACGACACCGAAGACGAGATTCCGAGTCGGTTGGCGGAGTTCGCCTCGACAGTCACATTGGTGGAGTCGCTGGCCGACATCGGCAGCCTGGCCGAGTTCTTCGCAAACGAGTCCATCGAAAGCGCCATGGTCGGCACGCTCCGGGGTGCCAACCGGAACATCGGTGTGCTGATCGCCGCCAATCGACTCGGTCAGGTGGCCGCATTCACACGCGAGGACCTGCGACTCTTCGAGACGTTGGTCCAGCAGGCAGCCGTGGCGCTCGAGAACGATCAACTCGAAGAGGCTCTGGACGAGATGACCCGATTGGAGCGAAAACTTGCTCATCAGGCTCACCACGACGTGCTCACGGGTCTCGCCAATCGTGCTCGATTCTCCGAGGAACTCGCCCGATCGATCAAGGCCGACGAAGCCCCTTCGATCCTCTACCTGGATCTCGACGACTTCAAGGTGATCAACGACACGCTGGGTCACGGGGCCGGCGATCACGTTCTCGCGGAGGTTGGCCGGCGTGTTCAGGCACTGGTTCGCCCGACCGACACGGTTGCCAGGCTTGGAGGCGACGAATTCGCGGTGTTGCTGCCCGGCTCCGATCAGGCCGATGTAGTGGCTCGACGGGTTATTCAGTCGCTGCATGAGATCATTCATTACGGCGACCACGAATTGCAGATCGGCGTGAGCATCGGACTGGCACGAGCCCGGAGCGCTTCGGAGGACCCCGCCAGTCTTCTGAACGACGCCGACATCGCCATGTACGCCGCGAAAAGCAAGGGCAAGGGGGCTCTTGTCGAATTCGTGCCCGAGATGCGTCAACGCGTCTCCAAACAGCGGCGGCTGCAAACCCAGCTACGCCGAGCGGTGGATCACGACGAGTTCGAAGTGGTGTACCAACCGATCGTCGAACCCTCATCTGGCACTCTGGTCGGTGCCGAAGCGCTCGTGCGGTGGAACAGCGAAGGGCGCCAAGAAACGCCGGACACCTTCATTCCCGAGGCCGAACGCGCTGGCCTCATCGTCTCCATCGACCGGACCGTTCTTGTGAAGGCCGCAACCGTATTTGAAGTGCTGCCCCAGAACGATCGTTCTTTCATTTCGGTCAACCTGTCGGCTCAGAACTTCCTGGAAGATGATCTGGCTGACTACTTCGCCAGGACGCTGATGGTGGCTGGCGTTGACCCTCACCGGGTCGTTGTGGAGGTCACCGAAACCGCCCTCATCCGTGACCCCGACCGCACTGTCCAGCAGCTGGCCGACTTGCGGGCACTCGGCCTACGGATTGCGCTCGACGATTTCGGAACCGGGTACAGCTCGCTCAGCTACCTCCATCGATTGCCGGTTGACATCCTCAAGATTGCTCAGCCGTTCATCGCCGACGTGGAAAACGACGAGACCTTCGTGCGGACGATGATCGACCTCGGCAAGAACCTCGGGCTTCAGATCGTGGCTGAAGGCGTGGAGACTGAGGCGCAACGGTTGCGGGTTGCCGAACTCGGTTGTGACATGGCTCAGGGCTATCTCTTTGGTCGTCCATCGAGTCTGACCGACCTGATGGCGATGATGGTCACGACCGACGCGGTCTAGCATCCGGTTGCACGGGCCCGACCGAGGTCTCGAACCACCGGGACTCGAACGGAAAACAGCGTTGGATCAGGGGGTGAAGTCACTGACGTTGTCGGGTCGCTCCATGGTGACCTACCGGCCGAATCCGTAGGTCCCGACGACCGCTCCGGGTTGGGCATTCGGAGGAACGTCGCATCGTTCAGCGATGTCGGAAGTGAACTCTACGAATGCGCTGAGCTCCGCAAGCGGATTTGTCCCATCGTCGGGGAGTACCGCGACGTGGAGGAAGTCGTTACCAACGCGGCTCGACATGTACTTCAACCCTTCGGGCTGGACCGATGCCAGCTGTTCAAAGACGGTCTCAATCAATGCCTGGTTCTCGTCGGCTCGTCCTTCGGCGGTGGTGTAGCGGACAATCGTGGTAGCCATGGCGGAGCTCCTGTTTGTATGGGGTGGGTAGGTCCATCCTCCTCGCCGAGTTGAAGCCTGTCCACCGACCTGGCCTAGCTCAGTTTGAACACCCGTTCTGCGTTGCCCCGCAGGAAGAGGGTCTCGACCTCTTCGTCCAGTCCCAGCGCCGGCAGGTTGGCCAGCGCCTGGGCTGGGGGGAGCATGGGATAGTTGGTGCCGAACATGACCTTGGTCCGGCCTCGGCCCTTCATGTACTCCACGAGTTCGGTCGGATACCGATTGGCGGAGTAGGCCGAGGTGTCGATGTAGACGTTGCGATGTTTGTCGGCCACCGCGATCATCTCGGTAGTCCACGGGTAGCCGATGTGGCCGCACACGATGGTCAATTCCGGGAAGTCGATCGCAACCTGGTCAATGTAGGGAATCGGCCTGCCGGTCTCTGACGGTCGCAGTGGACCGGTGTGGCCAACCTGGGTGCAAAACGGGATTCCAAGGTCGACACACGCGGCATACAGCGGGTAGTAGAGGCGGTCGGTTGGAGGCAGCTCCCACAGCCAGGGAACGATCCGGAGGGCAACGAAACCCTCAGAGACCCGACGGCGCAGGTCACGCACGGCCTCCATCGGCCGACGCAGGTCCGCTCCGGCCACGGCCCGCAGCCGGTCGGGATACCTCGCCACATACCGAGCGACCTCTTCGTTGTTGATGAGATCTCCGGCCGGCCCGTACCACGCTGCCGTGAGGCCGATGTCCACGTTGCCCTCGTCCATTGTCCGGATCGTCAGCTCCAGCGGCAGCTCCTCGGTGGGAACCTCCATACCCAGCCACCGCCGCAACGAGTCGAACATCTCGTGCTGGGAGTGTCGCAACGTCGGATGTTGCATCCACACGTCGATCACGCCGTCGCTCATGACATCAGTATTGCGGACCATCAGGCGACGAAGAGCACCAGCGACAGCAGCGCAAGAACCCCGGTGCCGATCAGGATGACGTATGGGCTCCGACGGTCGACGCGGAACCTCCCGTCGTCGAGATCGCGAGCCACGATGAAGTAGCGGCGGGTTGCCAGCGCCAGAAGCACAACTGCGGAGATCACCAACAACGTGGCGTAGAAGTGGACGGCGTTTCCTGCGCCGTCGGTGCCGAATCGTTCGACGGCGATACCCAGTGCGAGCCCGCCCAAGGCGGTTCTCACCCATGCCAGATACGTGCGTTCGTTGGCGAGGTGATCGCGTGCTCTGCTGCCGGTGTTGGCATGGTCGTCGGCGCTCACCGAACCACTATGCACCATATTCCCGCGAAAAATCGTCGCCAGAGCACAGTGGGTGTGCTCCCCGGACGCCAGATGAGCGGAATGTAGTCGCACGACGATTTTTGCCGAGGTAACGAGCATAAATTCCGGGAGAAGCCGCCGGTCGTCGACCTAGGATTCATCAAATGCGAGAAGAGCATCGGGTCGGCCTCGACTACTTGGAAGCTGTGACGACGCTGCTGCAGCGAACCCGCAACGCCCACCCGACGAAAGACATGTACGAAGCCGCCGAGCTTCAGTGGTGGTGGAGTATCGCCCGCTCAACCGACAACCTTCCCCAGCTTTTCTGGTTCGATGAACAGGGCAGACCCGCAGCTGCGGTGATCGCTGCCGACTTCGGGAGCCAGGGCTCACAGCTCTACCAGAGCACCACCGTCGTAGTGAGCGTCATGCCCGACGCAGCTCCCGACTGGATCGCCCACGTCGTTGACCGCGGGTTGGCTCACTTCACCGAGTGTGGAATCGAAGGGTTCGAACTGGAAGTCGACCGTGCCGACGAGGTCATGCGTGAGGTGTTGTTCAGTCACGGATTCGACGTCAAGGAAGACGGTCTCATCCTGGCGTGGCTCACGGCCGACGCCCGACCTGAAGACAGCCCACTGCACGAGGAGTATCGGCTCTTCCCACGTTCAGAAACGACGCATCTCCCGCACCACATGATCAATCCGCGCCGGCCCAACGTCGAAGAGCGCCTGCAGCAGACCTCGCTCTATCGACCTGACCTCGACCTGGTCGTGCTCGACCGCGACGACAACCCCGCCTCCTATGGGCTGTTCTGGTATGACCCCGTGACCGCTACCGGAGTTGTCGAACCGATGCGTACCCACGAGGATCACCAGCAACGTGGTCTCGCTCGCCACGTACTCACCAGCGGTATCAACCTGCTCGCGGAGGCCGGTGCGGAGCGCATCTCGATCGGATGGGAACCGGGCAATCCGGCATCGGGCCCGCTCTATCTCAGCGTCGGATTCGAACCCCACCGGCAAACCGACCTGTTTGCTCGTGGGGCCAGCACGCCAAACTCTTAGGACAACGCAGCGTTACGCCTGTGGACTTGGGGATTGCTCGCGGGAATGGTTGATCCGTTGCACCTCGGGCAGGCCTCCGGTACCGACAGCACAGGTGTAGAGGTCGTCAGCGACGACCAGCTCTCCCTCATACCCCACGTTTCTGATGTCGTCGATGAAGGACTGCTTCTCCGCTTCGGTGGTTGGGGCCGGGATCAAGTGGGTGAGGATCAGCTTCGGGATACCGAGTTCGGCAGCTTGTTTTCCGATCAGCGGAGTGTCTGCGTGATAGTCCCGAACGAACTGGCGGCGTGTGGGGAGATCATCGAAGAACGAGAACTGCATCGCCTCATACACAAGCACGTCGACCCCCTCGGCCAACTGGGCGACCTCGTCGCAGACGCGGGTGTCACCCGAGATCGCAACGGATCCGTCGGGGGTGTCCACCCGGTAGCCCACGGCGAGCGGACACGGCTCGTGTCGCACCGCTCCCGCGGTCACCACAACGTCGCCGTGTCGCCATACCTCTTCGGGTGTGTCCGGCATGTCGAAGGAAATGACGTCGACCTCGGGTCGGGTTGTGCGGCCGGCGTGACCAGAGCGAACCTCGATGTCGTCGTCCCATCCGTCAAGGACTTGGGCGGCGAAAGAGGCGGCAGGTCCGGTCGGCGCGATGATCGGCAATGGTGGCGAAGCATCGGTCCTGTCCATAACCCATCCGGTGAGTACGAGGTCGGCGAGCCCGGTCACATGGTCGCTGTGGTGATGGGTGAGGAAGACAGCGGTGAGGTCCGGAATCCACACGTTGGCGCCGGCCAACCTCTGCACCGTGGACCTGCCTACATCGAACTGGAGTGTGATGTCGTCACATCGGACAAGGGCTCCCGGGCCTGCTCGATTGGCGTCGGGAATCGGACATCCGGTGCCCGTGATTGTGACCGACGTGCTCATCCCAGTACCACCTGGTCGAGGTCATCGCAGACCATGACGGTGCCGGTGTAGCCGCCCGCTCGCACTTCGTCTTCGAAGGCCCGCCGGTCCTCATCGGTGTGTGGATTCGGTATGAGGTGGGTGAGCATCAATATGGGGATCGCCAACGATTTCATCTGCGCCCCGATCTCGCGAGTGTCAGCGTGATACTCGGTGATGTACCGAATCTTGGGTGGATAGCGAGTGTTCACAACATCGGTTCGCATCGCTTCGTAGACGACAACGTCTGCGCCCCTCGCCAGATCAGCCATTTCATCGCACACGATGGTGTCTCCGCTGATGACCACCACGCCATCGGGGGTCTCCACTCGGTAGCCGACCGCCCCGACCACTGGTTCGTGCCGAACCGGGCCGGCGATCACACGTACCTCACCTCGGGCCCAGACTTCGGTTGGATTGTCGGGTGTATCGAACCCTTTGATCACCATGTTGGGACGGACGTGTGAACGAGCGCCGCTATGTTCCACACGAACGGCAAGATCGTCGTCCCAGGCATCCAACATACGTTCGCAGAATCGACGGGTCGCGCCGTTGGGGGCCACGATTTCCAGCGTTTTGGCCTTGTCGTCGAAGTCCTGCGTCCAGTGCGACAGCACGATGTCCGGGAGACCGACCACATGGTCGGAGTGGTAGTGGGTGAGGAAGACAGCGTCGAGTTGATCGGTCCGCACCCCTGCTCCCGCGAGTCGGGCCAGCGTGTTTCGGCCCGAGTCGAACTGGAGCGCAAGGTCGCCGTGGCGAATCAGCGCCCCTGCGCCAGCTCGGGTTGGCGATACGGCCGGTGTTCCAGTGCCGGTCGTGGTTACGACGGTCGTCATGATCTCGTGATCCTCTCAGGGCCGAGCAGGTTCGGCTCCGCCCGAATTTCGACGGTAGTCCAACTGAGCACACCGACCCGATGGTGACAGCGGCTACGAACTACTGAAGTAACGCTCGATCTGCCCGACGGCAGCGGAGATGCGCTCCTGGATGGTGGCAAAGCTCGGAAGTTCGGGGCGAGCATCCTGCCAGCCCACACCCATCAGCGCCCGCACTGTAAGAAACGTGTCGATCGTGCGTTCCTCTTCGTGATCGAGGGTGTGGACACTCCGGTAGCCCTGAACCATCGCCGCCCGGGCTGGGTCTTCCTGTGGCGTCGCGAGCACCGAGTGAAGTGCCACGGCCAGTTCGTACCCGAACCAACCAAACCCCGAGTCGTCGAAGTCGATCACGGTCAGCCGGTCGCCATCGGCCATGAGATTGCCGAGGTGCAGATCGGAATGGATCAGCCCGAATCGGTCCGGACCGGTGGAGAGTTCGGCGAGTTCGGAGCGAAGCGCTGTCCGAGCGTCAGCAAAAAGGCGTCGCTGGCTCGCGCTCAGTGAATCTACCTCCCAGAATCGTCCCCACAGCGGCGCCGGTCCCATGAACCCGTCGGCATCCCAACGGCGACGGGTGAACGATGGCGGAGGCACCCACCGCGTGTTGTGTCGTCGGATCTGGGCCGCGATCTCTCCAATCCGGGCGTAGTGATCGGTCAGCGACCTGCTGCCGATGCTCACCTGATCACTCAATGGCGATCCGGGAACCCAGTCGACGGCACCGACGTAGCGGGTCTCACCTGCGATGTCGATAGGAATGTAGAACCCGCCGTCTTTGGTCGGACGGGCCGAAGGCACCGGGACACCGTCCGCAGCAAGTGCAGCCACCCAGACGACCTCGGAATTGAGCTCATCGATGGTGTTGTAGCCGGCGCGGTGGAAACGCACGACGGCCCGTGACCCGTCTGCGTTGTTCACAGCACACACCACATTTTCACTGGTGGACAGGATGCAAATATCGACCGAATCAAATCCGAACGCTGGCGCCACACGGGTGGCGGCGGC
>JBLYYW010000228.1:0-5148 GCA_048550155.1 Acidimicrobiales bacterium
CGGGTGGCTTGTCCCGTGGGGCTGGTTCGAACCGGCTGCGATTGGGTTCGTTGTCATTGCTCTGCTCGGAATCGTCGCGGTGGCGTTGCTGCGTCCGTTGCACAGACTTCGGGCGGCCCGGGCAGCCGATCGTGGATTGAAAACCGGTGATGCGTTTGGGGCTGCGGTCGAATTTGCCGAGCTGAGGGGTGACTTCGGTGACGGCATTCGTTTTCGTGCCGAGCAGCTCGCCGAGGTCTCCGAACCTCGAGTAGCCGCTCCCTTGCCGCGTCTGCGTGGGCGATGGGCGTTGGCAGCTGGGTTGGGTGCTGCTGCCCTGGTGATGGGATTGGTCGCCAATCCACAGGATGAGGTTCGGGCCGAACGAGGAAGGGCCAACGAGGTGGCGGAGGAATTGGCGGAGGAGCTCGAGGCCGCGGCCGAGGAGCTGGAGGACCCGGCGACGGCGGAACTGGCTGCGGCACTGGATCAGCTCGCCGAGGACCTCAGGGGGACCCAGAGTTTCGAGGAGATCGATGAACTTCTGGCCGAGGCCGAGCAGGAGTTGGGCGAACGTTCACCTGAGTTCGCGGCCGAACGAGCTGCTGCCGAGGGGCTGGAACGGAGCCTGGAAAACCAGCCATTGAATGGCCAGTCGAGCGGTGCGTCGGCGGCGGACCAGATCGCGGGCCTCGCGGCGGAGATCCCGAATCTCGATCAGGAGGAACGAGCCGCGCTGGCGGACCGCTTGGACCAGATCGCCGAGTCACAGGAAGCCGGGGATCCCGAAACGGCTGAGAACTTGTCGGAGGCTGCCGATCGGCTGCGGGCCGGGGACGTGGGTGCTGCCCGGGCCGCGTTGGGTGAGGCAGCGCAAGCTCAGCGGGCCAACGCGGACGGCGTCGCAGGTCAGGTGAGTGCCGGAGAGGCAGCACAACAGCTCCGTGACCTGCGCCAGCAGGCCCAAGGCCAAGGTCAGGGTCAGGGCCAAGGTCAGGGTCAGGGCCAAGGCGAAGGTCAGGGCCAAGGCCAAGGCCAAGGTCAGGGCCAAGGCCAAGGCCAGGGCCAAGGCGAAGGTCAGGGCCAAGGCGAAGGTCAGGGCCAAGGCCAAGGCCAAGGCCAGGGCCAGGGCTCGGGATCCGGCGGCCAGGCCGGTAGCGGTGCGTCAGGTCAAGTGGGCGGCGCCTCGGGCGGCAGCGGTGCGGGACAGGGCGGAGTCGGGACGCCCGGAGGCACCGATCAACCAGATGTCGACGGGAACAACAGCGGTGGGGCGATCGTGGATCCCAGCGCACTCGAGGCCGGCGAGCCGCTGAGCCTGGGCGGTTCCCTCACCGGAAGTCAGCCGGGCGAGGTCATCGACCAGGTGGACGGACCGACCCGCAGCGGGGCCTCGCAGGTCCCGGTCTCCGGGGTTGTCGGCGAGTACACCAACCGAGCCACCACTGCGGTGGAACGTGGCCAACTCCCACCCAGCCAACAACAGTTGGTTGGTAGCTATTTCGATCAGCTGTCCCAGCTCTGAGGAGTCCGCAATGAACCAAGCCCACATGACCCCGTCCGATGTCGCAGCCACCGTTGAGCGAATCCGGTCTGAGATCGGCACCGTGATCGTTGGCCAGACAGGGCTGGTGAAGAGTGTTCTGATGGCCCTGCTGGCTGAAGGCCACGTGTTGCTCGAGGGTGTTCCGGGACTCGGCAAGACCATGCTGTTGAAGACGCTGGCCGATTCGCTCGACATGCCATGGAGCCGGATTCAGTTCACTCCCGATCTGATGCCGGCCGACATCACCGGCACCCAGGTGTTACACCAGACCGACGGCGGCGTGCGGGACTTCCAGTTTCGCAGTGGGCCGATCAACGCCAACCTCGTTCTCGCCGACGAAATCAACCGGGCAACCCCAAAGACCCAGTCGGCGATGTTGGAGGCAATGCAGGAGCGGGCAGTCACTGTGGCCGGCGAGACCAGACCGTTGCCGCGGCCGTTCCTCGTGATGGCTACCCAGAACCCGGTGGAGATGGATGGCACCTACCCCCTGCCTGAGGCCCAGCTCGATCGCTTTCTGACCAAGGTGCTCGTGCCGTTTCCCAGCGCAGCCGAGCTGGTCGCAGTGGTGGAACGAACCACCGGATCGCACACAGCTGAAGCATCGGCGGTCTGCGATGCGGACACCCTCAAGAAGATGATCGCTCTCACTCGCCAGGTGCCGGTGCCCGAGCACGTGACCAAGTACGCCGTTGATCTGGTGGTCGCCAGCCACCCTGATCAAGCCTCTGCGCCCAGCGATGTTCGCAGCTACGTGCGGTTCGGTGCTTCGCCACGCGGTGTGCAATCGTTGATCCTCAGCGGCAAGGCCAACGCTCTGATCGAAGGAAGGCCGAACGTGAGCGTGGAAGACGTGCAGGTCGTTGCACCAGGCGCTCTTCGGCATCGCCTGGTCCTCGGTTATGAAGCAACCGCGGATGGGGTCACTGCCGACACGTTGGTGACCTCGGTACTCAACACGGTTACACCGGCTGGGTCCGGGGTTCGAGGAGCGCCGTAACATGCCTCCGCAGCCGCACCACTATGGACTGGCGGCCGCATGACCGACCTATTGGACCCGAGGCTGATCGCTCGGTTGGAGCGGCTGCAGTTGGGCACAAGACGCCGCCTGGCAGGTGGGCTCACTGGCGACCATCGGTCGCCCCGGCACGGCACCTCGCTCGACTTCGCCGACTATCGGGAATACACCCCGGGCGACGATCTACGCCGCATCGACCAGTTTGCCTTTGCACGTCTGGACAAGTTGTTGTTGAAGTTGTTCGAAGCCGAGGACGATGTCACCGTTCGAATCCTGATCGACACCAGCGCTTCCATGCAGGGCGATAAACTGCATAGAGCCAAACAGCTCGCCGCCGCCGTTGGGTTTGTTTCCCTCACGCGCCGCGATGTTGTCACCGTGCACACGTTTCCCTCAACGACTGCTTCCCCCCGCCTGCTTGGAAGGTCGGCAATCGGTCAGTTGTTCTCCATCCTGGAGGGTCTCGAGGCCGGCGGTGACAGCCCGTTTGCCGCAGCGGTCACCCAGCTCCTCAGCCAGCCGGGACCTCCCGGCCTCACGGTCGTGCTCAGCGACCTGCTCACGATCGAGTGGGAACAGGGGGTGCGTCGGCTGCCGGCTCGGCGAGGAGATCTTGCCGTCATTCAGGTTCTTGACCGAGGCGACATCTACCCCGACATCACCGGAGACCTCGAACTGGTGGATGCCGAATCCGGAGCCCGCGTCGAGGTCTCGCTGTCCGCCAAGGTGGTCGAGGACTACGCCGCCATGGCTACCGACTGGATCGACGAAGTGGCCAGCAGAGTTCGTGCCACCGGTGGCGGGTTTGCTCGGGTGTTCACCGACGATCCCCTCGAAGAGGTGCTGCTCTCGGGTTGGCGTCGTGAGGGGGTACTGCGATGAGCTTGGGCGGTTGGGGTTTGGCCAGCCCTGCGGGCCTTCTTGCCGGACTCTTGGTCATACCGATCATTGCGATGCACATACTGCGACCCCGCCGCGTTCAGCAGAAGGTCGCCGCGATCTTTCTGTGGCGGAAGGTCAACAAGCCGGTGTCGGCAGCAACGCCATGGCAGCGGCTCCAGCCGAGCTGGCTTCTGGCTGCGCAGCTTCTCGTCGCTCTCCTCCTTGCAGTCGTCCTCGCCCGCCCGGTTCAATTCACCGAGCTGCCCTTGGCGGAGCACACGATCTTCGTGGTGGATGCCTCGGGGTCGATGCTCTCAACCGACGGTTCACCGGACCGCATCGAAGACGCTCGCGACCGGGCTCGAGAACTTCGATCCCAGCTTCCGGCCAACGGAGAGGCCTCTCTGGTCGTCGCAGGTGACAAGGCACGGGCGTCGGTTACCCGCTCCGGCGACTCCGCAGTCTTCAACGACGCACTGGGACAGATCGACACATTCCCCGGCGAGGGTGACTTCGCGGGGGCATTCGCTCTCGCGGCCGGGCTCGACACGGGTGACCGTCCTAGTCGGGTGGTGTTGATCAGCGACGGTGGGGTCAGCGCTGCCGATCTCCGCTTGGCACCACCCGGCACTCGGTACGAACAGGTCGGCTCGGTTGGGGCCAACCGGGGAATCAGCCAGCTCACGGTGGAGCCGGCTCCCGGTGGTCTCGTGGCTCGGGTGAGTGTCCGCCACTACGGCGGTCCCCCAGCGAGCCAGACGGTCCGGCTCGACGTCGATGGCAGAACGGTGGTCAGCGAGACGGTCCAGCTGGACGCAGGCGATGTTCAGAACATCAGCCTGAACCTGCCTGCCGGTGAACTGATCGAAGCGTTCCTCGAGCCCGAAGATGTGTTTGCTCTGGACAATCGTGCGGTCGCAACCGTTTCCCGGTCTCCGGAGATCGACGTGTGGTGGGTGGGCGCTGACGACCCGTTCCTGGAAGCCGCGTTCTCTGTCATGCCGGGAGTCACGCTCACCAAGTCCGCCGATTTCACCGAGGCGATGCCTCCCGAGACCGACGTGATCGTGGCCCATCGAATCAATCCTCCCGATGTCGTCCCGGCTCCTACCTGGGCGATCATTCCGCCCGACGGGCTGGCAGGAGTTGTTGAAGTCACCGGTGAGACCGACCGTCCGGCACTCACGCTCATCCAGACCGACGTCGGACTGGTGAACGGTCTCGATCTGTCCGAGGTTTTGTTTGCCCGCTCCCAGACCGTCAAGCTGCCCGACGAGGCTCAGGTGATTTTGGGTGCTGAAGGGGCCCCGCTGCTGGCCCTCACGCCGACACTCGATGCTCCCGTGCTGTACCAGAGCTTCGCCAACGCCGAGAGCAACTTCCCCCTTCAGGTGGCCTTTCCGATCTTGGCTCAGCGAGCTCTCACCGACTTGACCAGTGCCACGGTCCCACCGACCCGTCTGCGGCTCGGCGTCGATTTGCCGATCGATCCCCGCCTGGATGCTGTGGTGTCGACTCCGGGCGGTTCGAGCTTCGATGTAGCCGCAGGCTCGGCCCCGCCGGCCGCCGACCGCATCGGTTTCTGGAAGATCGAACAGGCCGGTCGGGTTCCTGTTGTCGTCGCCGTGAATGCCGACGCCACGGAAGCCAAGATCGCTCCGGCCCCTGACCTACCGTTCGAGGTTCCCGAGGGTGGCGAAGGACCCGACACAGTGCAGGGGCA
>JBLYYW010000229.1:0-5486 GCA_048550155.1 Acidimicrobiales bacterium
CCTGTCATGGGGTCCGTGGCCGCGGCAGCATCGCCGACAAACAGAACTCGCCCGTGGTGCAGCCGGAGGCGACCCAGCCGAGCCGGAATCGGCCATGCCATGTGACGGTCGATGGGATCGGCGTGTTCTCCCAAGACCTGACGGATTCGAGGCCGTTGGAGGAGTTCACCCCAGAGTGATTTCATTTCCTGAATCTCGACGCCGCGGCCTCGCTGAATACCGAAACCCACGTTGGTGGTTCCGTCAGCCAGCGGAAAGGCCCACACATAACCCGGCAGCAGGTCCGGTTCGAACCACACGAACAGCTCGTCCTGGGCCGCACCGTCGACGTTGGCGAAGTACTGCCGGAACGCATGCCATTCGCCCCGGTAGCCGTCGGCTCCCAAGCCCATCAACTTCCTGGTCGGAGACCACATGCCATCGGCGGCGATGTAGTTGTGGGCCTCGATGACGCCGGCAGAGGTGTGAGCACGGATCCCGCGATCGACGACGGACAGATCGACCAATCCGACGCCCTGGCGTACGTCGACACCTTCGTCGGCTGCGAGCTGCAGCATCGCTGCGTCGAGTTCAGCCCGTCGGGCGATGACCGCAAACAGGCCGTTGCCGCGAGGAAGGTCAAAGGGAATCGTGGTGCCCCGAGGGCCCGCAATCTGGGCTCGCTCGACCGGCTTCCAGCTGGGAACGTCGTTGGGATCGAGACCGAGCTGCTCGAGCTGGCGAAGCGCCCCTGCGGTGAGGCCATCGCCACAGCACTTGTCTCGAGGAAAGACAGCCTTGTCAACGAGGATGACCTGCGTCCCTGCCCGGGCAAGAGTGATGGCCGCAGCGGTACCCGCTGGGCCCCCGCCGACGATGATTACGTCGCTGAGTTCAGGTTTGTCGGGTGGGGAGGTGAGATCGTTCGTCATAGCTGGCCGTTTGCGACCCGTCAGAAGATAACCGGTTTCGCGAAGGCTGTGGCTGGTCGGGTGGCGTGGAGCCGGCTATCCGTCGGCGTTGTCGGGTGCGGGAACCTCGTCGCGGGCAGGAACGTCGAGTGGCTGTGGGGGAGCGGCATCTTCATCCCCAGGCGGCGTGGACGTCGTATCGGTTGTGGTCGAGGTGGTCGTAGATGCTGTGGAAGGGGTGGTGACCGTTGTCGTCGGCGCCGGCGTGGCTGGAGGTTGGGTGGTCGGCGGTGCCGTGGTGGGTGGTACCGCAGTGGGATCAGCGGGATTTCCGTTGCAGTCAAGTCCCTGGGCTGGTCGATAGACCGCAAATACTTCGTCGATGACCACCTTGTTGTTCGGGTAGGTACGCCGCCGAGGCGTCGTCACCCTGCGACACAGGGCTTGTGATCGGCGTACGACCGGAAGCGCCTCGACGTCGATGTGTTTGGTCGAGTACATCGAGACGGTGATGGATGTAGGGGTGTACTCGGTCCAGATCAGTACCCCGTAGGGCGTGTCATTCCGCAACTTCAAGTCCGGGCGGGGCCAGGAGATGGTGGCTTCCCGGCCCTCGGGATACCGGCTGAAGTAGAGGGAGTGGGCTTGATACTCCTCGAAATCGAGCCCGGCAAAGAACGCGGCATTGAAGATCGTGGTGATGGCCTGGGAGACACCGCCACCGACCTGAGGTTCGAGGCTTCCCAAGTTGATTGCGCCGGCTTTCTTGTATCCCTTCTCGGCCGTTCGCTCGCCGACCAGGGCGTTGAAGCTGAGTGCTTCTCCGGGGGCGATGACTGTGCCGCGAACCGTGTCGGCGAACAACTGGATGTTGTCGACCCGATTCTCACAGCACTTGTGGTTGGTGGTGAAGGTCGAGACCAGCTCGACCACCTCGAGCTGCTCCAACTCTGCCACGCCTTTGGTTCCGTCGGTGACGATGGGGCTTAGCTCAACGGTTCGGATCGGGTCACCGCCTTGATCCTCTCCTTCTTCAGAAATCGGGAGCGTGGGAGTGCTGAGTAGAGCTCCCCGCAGAAGCGCAGCGGTCTTGTCGTCGCAACAGACCAGAGTTTCGTCGGCGGGAACGATCTCGGGTTGATCTTGCACCACGATGAACCGGGCTTGTTGGGCCGGATCTCCCAATCGATCGAACCTACCCCTCAAGAGTTGTACCGCTCGCCCCTGGTTGATCTGCCAGAACGCCCCCGCATCGGTGTTGTCGATGTCGATCAGCGAACGCAATTCCTCGGGCGCCAGATCTGAGCTCTGATCCAGCACCTGGACCCGCAACGGATCGGTGGTTGCTTTGTTCAACTCCAAGGCGACGGCTCCCACCGAATCGAGGCTGAGTGAAGGACGGGTGGGATAGGGCGTCAGGCTGAACGCGTAGGGGCCCTCAGTGCCGATCAGGCCGTCGACCCGATCAACGAGTTGGGCAGGGTCGACCACCGCACCCGCTGCTCCCGGTGTAGGGATGAACTGATCTCCGACCAAGATCAGCGTCGGCGGCCTCGGCCCGTCCAGCTGCGGAGCTATGAACGTCGTAACGGCGGCTTCGACGGCTTCTGCGTCGATGACGTAGGGCGTGTCCAGCTCGATCGGTGTTCGAAACGAGGAGAGCCATCGAAAGGGACCGGTTAGAGGGGAGCCCCCTGAACGGGCCTCGAAGGCGTCGCTGAGGACCCGGTCGTGGTCGATCCGGACCCCGAGCCGGACCAAGTCCGAGGTCACCACCGCGTCCCCCACCGAGATGGTGACAGGTTCGTTGCGCAATTCTGAGGTGAGCTCGGCGGTCACCTCGCGTACCTCGGTGGGTGTCATCCCGCCGAGTTCCCTTCCTTGCACGCTGACGTTTCGGGCCACGGTGTTCGCCGCGAGCGCTGAGTCGATGCCCCATGCGAGGTAAAGAAGTGCCAAGACCCCGAACAAACCTGCGAGTGACAGCTTCAGCCTGAGGCGGACCTCGTCGGCGGTGTCGTCCTGGGGTGGCACTGCTCAAGTGTTGCAGCTTGCCACTGCTGTGCGGTGCCAGCCCGCTAGGTGGAGGTACCGCTAGAACAGCTTCTGTTGGGGGCGTTCCACCCCGCGTAGGTGGTCGTAATCAACCTCAACGCATGCGATGTCGCGAGTGCCGGCCAGCACCTTGGCCTGGGGCTTGATCAATTGAGCTGCAAACACGCCCCGAACCGGGGCCAGATCTGGCTGGGCGTTGAGGAATTCGAGATACCGGGCAAGTTGTTCGACACCATCGATCTCGCCTCGCCGCTTCACCTCGATGGCCACGGTTACCCCGTGACTATCGCGGCAGAGAAGGTCGACCGGCCCGATTTCGGTGGGATACTCCCGTCGGACCAGTTGCAGTCCTGCCTCGATCGCACTCGGCTGTTCTGCCAGAAGCTCCTGAAGATGGCTCTCGACGCCGTCTTTTTGGAGACCGGGGTCGAGCCCCAGGTCAACGCTCACGTCGCTTTCGGTGGCGTGAATCTCAATGTAGAGAGCCTCTCCCTTCTGATTCGAGACCCGCCACCCCTCGTCGGTTTCAACGAGCGTATTCGGCGCATTCATCCAGTTCAGCGGTTTGTAGGCCCCGCCATCGGCGTGGATGGCCACGCAACCGTCTGCTTTGACCATCAGCAGCCGTCGGGCTCGCTCCAGCCTCGATGTGAGCCGCCCTTCGTAGGTGACGGTGCATTCTGCAACGACCAATCGCACACCGACGAAGCTATCGCCTGGTGCTCCCAGCGGTGCTCAAGTAGGCCTTCGTCGTGCCGATGGATAGCCATGGCAACCAAGGTCGCTTCCGAGCCCAAAAAGACCAAGAAGAAGGCTGCGGCCAGCTCGCCCGCCGCCCGCAAGGCGTCATCAAAGAAGGCCTCGACGAAGAAAGCCGCAGCCAAGAAGGCAGCCGCCAAGAAACCCGTAGCCAGGAAGTGGGAGTCGCGAGCTGTGACCCGCCTGATCGAAGCCGGCTCGATGACCGAGTGCGAGCACTGCGAGGAGCGAGTGAAGTTTCGAGCCCGCCATCGCGACATGCAGGTCATCTGCAACGTGTACACCAAGGGCGTTTGGACCCGCGTCGAGCATTATCACGAGGACTGCTACGTGAAGGCCAGCGAGCCGTTCGGTCCCGCTGAGGATTGAGCGGAGCGCCCCCACCGCTCCACTAGGTTGAACCGGTGAGTTCAACGCCCAATGACCATGTCCTGGCTGCCCGCCTAGCTGTCGAGACCGGCAAAGTGCTCGTCGCCCTTCGTCAGAGCATGATCGAGAGTGGTGCGCATCACTTCGCAATGAAGGACGCCGGCGATGCAGCCGCTCATCGTTTCATTGCCGATTGCCTGGCCGAGGAACGCCCCGGGGATGCCCTCCTGTCCGAGGAAGGTGCGGATCGGCAGGAGCGCCTCGATGCTGAGCGAACCTGGATCGTGGATCCCTTGGACGGCACCCGTGAATACGCTGAACCACCGCGGCACGACTGGGCAGTGCATGTGGCGTTGGTGAACGCCGGTCGCCCCGTGGCAGGCGCGGTGTCGCTACCGGCTGAGGGACTGGTGTTCGGAACAGGTGAACCAGCCGCCGTTCCACCGATGCCTTCGGATCGCCCTCGGGTGATTGTCAGTCGCACTCGCCGCCCACCGGCAGCTCAGATGCTGGCAGCAGCCCTCGACGCGGAATACCTCGAGATGGGGTCGGCGGGAGCCAAGGCGATGGCGGTGGTTCGTGGGCAGGCAGACATCTATGCCCATTCGGGTGGTCAGTACGAGTGGGACAACTGCGCACCGGTAGCAGTGGCCGAGGCAGCAGGATTGCATTGCTCACGCCTCGATGGTTCGCCGATGATGTACAACAACCCGGATCCATACCTCCCAGATCTGCTGATCTGCCGGAAGGAATTGGCCGACCGCTGTCTGGAGATTCTCCGGGGTTAGCGGGAGCGAATTCGCTGAGTTCTCAATCGCGATGTTTGGCGCGGGCCGAGTTCAGCGGCGACTTGTCGGCGAGCCTTTGGTTTATGATGGCTCGGCGTTCCTGGAGATCAGCGTGGCTCAGGCGGTCCACTTCAGTGGGATCGACACCGAAGCCGGCCTTGAGCCCATCGAGGTCGAGGCGCCATTCGTTCTGATCGACACCGAGTTCGTTGGCGAACGTTGCGCCGTGTTTGGTGAAGAAGTGCGTGGCGATGTAGGTGACCTCGCCGAAGAGGTCGAGGTCGGGAGCGAGGGTGGCGATTGCTCCATCGATGAAGATGAGGTTTTTCACATACAACATCAGTGGCTTGGGCATGCGTGCCCCGTACCCGAGCAGTGCCTTCATGACTCGTTGGAGCTCGCCGATCATCTCGTCGGGAGTCATCTTGGTCGGGTCTATCGGTGGCCCGTCCAGGCCGATGTCCTCGATGACCTGCCGAACGTCGGTGTCGAGAGGTAGAGCTCCGAGGTCTCGTAGTGCTTCAACCTGGCCGGTGACATCGTTCATGGTCGCGGTCATCATCATCTTCATGAACGCCTGCTTCTCCGCGTCGGAGAGCCGGCCGGTGATGCCGAAGTCGAGTAG
>JBLYYW010000230.1:0-30934 GCA_048550155.1 Acidimicrobiales bacterium
AGTAGTGACGGGCGCCAGCGATCAGTGCCGACCTCAGCCTCGCAGGGACAGTGCGACGTCACCCGCCTCGGGTGACGACCGTCGCCCGACCTCGTGCGAAAGTGATCATCGTGGACGGATACTTTGCGCGTGATCGTTCCTTCTGGCTCCCTGTGCTCTACGCAGTTCCGATCGGCCTCCTGGCGGGCGGAAGTGGTCTTCTGTTCACCTGGTCCGTCGGCAAGGTGACAAGCTGGCTGTGGCCAAGCGAGGTCGATAATGGGTTCTTCGGTGGTGAGCTTTGGTGGATCCCTCTCATGATGGGCGCCGGCCTGCTCGTAGGAGCATTGCGCAAGGGCTTGCGAGTGCCACGGGACCCCAAGGGCGCACTCGAGAACATTGTCGGCGCTCACGTTGACCAGCGTTCGGCGATACCGATGATCCTCGTCTCCTTCGTTTCGATCGTCGGTGGTGCCAGCTTGGGGCCATTCGACGCTGGAACCAGAGGAGGAGGTGCGATCGGTGGGTGGTTCTCGGATCGGATTGGTGCCGACGACGAAACCCGACAGATCAATACCCTGGCCGGGATCAATGGTGGCGTTGGCGGCCTGCTCACCTCGCCCTTGTTGGGCACACTGTTCGTCAGTGAGCTCAAACAGCCTGAGCCAGGCGATCGTTACTTCCGTGTAGTCGCTCCAAGCCTGACGGCGTCGCTGTGCGGCTTCTTCGTTGTGTTCACGTTTGTCGGAGCCACGTTCCTGAATGTGTTCGCGGTGCCGACCTACGAGATTGAGTACTGGCACTTCGCGGCGGCGATCGCCCTTGGCGTCGTTGCCGCAGCGCTTTCCCGGCTCCTGGGCGCATCGGCCCTCCTTGCCCGACGGCTTTTCACACGTATTCCCAACACGGTTGTTCGAGCTGGAGCTGGCGGGTTCACAATGGGTCTGATTGCCGTTTGCCTCCCGCTCACACTGGGCTCTGGGAAGGCGCAACTCTCGGAGATGATCTCCGGAGCCGGGGAGCTCGGCGGCTGGGTCCTCGTAGGGGTCGTGTTGGCGAAGACGCTGACGATGGCCATCAGCCTGGCGTCGGGATTCATCGGTGGCCCGGTGATGCCGACCCTCTTCATCGGCGGAGCTGCCGGTGTCACCGCACACCAGCTCATACCCGAGATGCCGATCGCCCTGTCGCTCTCGTGTTTGCTGGTTGCGGTGCCCGGAGCTTCGATGAAGGCTCCGTTTTCCATGGCGCTTCTCGCCAGCTTGACCGTAGGTGTCGGGCCGATCACCACAGCACCAGCAGCCGTCGCTGTGGTCACGGCCTATCTGGTCACAACCGGGATGGGGCTCTTCACCAGGGTCCTTCCCGGCAAGACCGCCGACCCCGAAGACCCGGCGAACGTGAGTTACCAGGAACAACTCTTCGAGGTTGGACTGTCGAAACCGAGTGGCTGAGCCCAACGGCAAGGACCGGCGGCACAATCGGTCTGGCTCCTTGCCCGTCGGAGATGCGATGGTGCCCAACCACCACCGGGCGACCGCTCGGTAGAAGGAGGCATTGGCTACTGAGTCGCCATTGTGATGCGGTACCGCTCCTCAGGGTCGATGTAGTGGTCGTGGTCATCCTCACCGGTGTCGATCTGGACCCAGCCGATCTTGCCGGTGAACTTGCTATCGGCAGCCGTGTAGTTGGACATCACGGTCGTTCCCACTTCGAACCCGACGTCGGTTGTCTCGTCGGCGGAGAAGATGAGGCCCTGGGTGGCGTCGACTCGACCGGATCCCACCGCGGTGCCGTCGTGGAAGAGCGTCACGTCGCCACCCTTGTTGAGTCCGCCCCCGTCGTAGGCAAACTCCATACGGACCTGATGAGTGCCCGTCGGGATTGCGGTGTCGGCAACGGTTGTGTACTCGTTGATCCCGAGCACGTTGTAGACGAACACCAGCTTGGCATCACGCACGCACAGCCCCCAGCCTCCGAAGCGTCCGCCTTGGGCGATGATCGTTCCGCTGCACCCTCCCTTTGGTACTTCGATTTCGGCGGTGAGCGAGAACGAACGGTTCTTGATGTTGATCACGCTGTTCTCCGACAGCCGCCCCATGCCTTCGAAGAGCAGCTGGGTCGTGCCCTGAACCAGGGTGGGACGCCCGGCCAGTGACGGTTCGAACCGTTCCGAACTTCGGTCGTCTATCGGCAGGACGTTGTACTTGGTCGCTTCGATGAGCCACAACCGCTGCAACTTCGCCAGCAGTTCGGGGTGTTCCTTGGCCAGATCGCGAGCTTGGGTGAAGTCGGCATTTCCGTCGTACAACTCCCAGACGTCGTCGTCGAAGGCGGGCAGGTCACCACCGACCATCTCCCACGGTGTCTTGTGTTTCGTGACGGCGCTCCACCCCTTGTGGTACACGCCGCGGTTGCCGAACATCTCGAAGTACTGCAGGTCGTGGCGCTCGGGTTCGTCGGTACCATCAAAGGTGTAGGTCATGCTCGTGCCCTCCATCGGGGACTGCTGAACCCCGTTGACCATCGTCGGTTCGGGAAGCCCGGCCGCGTCGAGAATGGTCTGAGCGACATCGATGACATGAGTGAACTGGGAGCGCAGTCCACCGGAGTCCTTGATGCGGTCAGGCCAGTGCACGATGGTCGCATTTCGGGTGCCACCCCAATGCGAGGCCACCTGTTTGGTCCACTGAAACGGCGTGTTCATTGCCCACGCCCAGCCCACCGAGAAGTGGTTGTACGACTCGGGGGAACCGAAGTCGTCGATCTTCGACGCCATGAACTCGGGCGTCTCCAGCGCAGCCATGCCGTTGAAGTTGGCCATCTCGTTGAACGCGCCGTTCATCGTGCCCTCGGCCGAAGCGCCATTGTCACCGATGATGTAGTAGATCAGGGTGTTGTCGAGCACACCGAGATCATCGATGGCGTCGACGATGCGACCGATGTGATGATCGGTGTGGTCGAGGAATCCCGCATAGACCTCCATCTGTCGGCTGAGTACGGGCTTGAGCTCGTCGGGCATCTCGTCCCATGCCGTGATCTCGTCGTGCCGGGGTGGTAGTTCCGCATCAGCAGGGATCACACCCATTTCTTTCTGTCGTGCGAAAGTGACCTCGCGCATCGCATCCCATCCGTCGTCGAATTGACCCCGGTACTTTGCGATCCACTCCTCGGGGCAGTGATGGGGCGCGTGTGTGGCCCCGGGCGCAAAGTTGGTGAAGAACGGTCGGTTGGGAGCAAGGGCCTTTTGTTGCTTGATCCAGGCCACACACCGATCGGCAAGGTCTTCTGTGAGGTGATAACCCTCCTCGGCGGTCGCCGGTGGTTCGACTGGGGTGGTGCCGTCGTACAGCGCAGGTTCCCACTGGTTGTTTTCGCCACCGATGAATCCGTAGAAGGTCTCGAAACCACCACCGCCGGAGGGCCAGGCATCGAAGGGTCCGATCGGCGACGATTGCCACACCGGCACCTCGTGGCACTTGCCGAACTGCGCCGTCGAGTAGCCGTTCAGTTTCAACGTCATCGCCAACGGAGCCTTGGTATTCGGCCGCACCGAGCTGTTGCCCGGCGCGGAGGTTGCGGTCTCGGTGATCGAGCCCATCCCGACCGAGTGGTGATTTCGCCCCGTCAACAATGCCTGTCGCGTTGGTGCGCACAGTGCCGTTGTGTGAAAGCGGTTGTAGCGGAGCCCGCCGGCGGCGAGGCGGTCGGCGGTCGCAGTCTGGCATGGTCCTCCGAAGGTTGAGGATGCGCCGAAGCCAACGTCGTCAACGAGGATTACAAGCACATTGGGTGCATCCTCGGGTGGGACCAACGGCTCGATCGGAGGAAAGCTCGTGTCCGGATCCTTGGCGTCGTAGGTGGTGAGCGTCGGAGCCGGTCTGTCGGGGATCGGCAACATTGCACGGGAATGGGAGCTGATGGACGGGCTCACGCGGAACCTTCTTTCAAGCATGGCTGCTCGCCCGGACAGCGGTGAAACGTAGTGACTTCGCAGACTACCGACTCACAGGATCTCTCATTCATGGTTCTCACGCGTGCACTAAGCGATCCGGCCGCACGGGTGCCGCGGTTCTGGCGGCTCCAGCTGCGGCCGTGACCCAACGTGATGTTCGTGAATCGTTCGTGAAGCTCAGCTCGCGATGTCCCGGCCGTGAGCGGTCAAGGCCCAGATGATGGCAATTGACATCGCGATCAGAATGATTGACCACACCGGGTAATAGGGAAGCCATGCGAAGTTCACGACCGCAGTGAGCCCGGCCGCGATGACTCCTACGGTTCTACCCAAGACGTTGCCCGAGAAGATGCCGACCCCGGATGCGACGAGCACCAGGCCCCAAAGCAAATGGATCCACCCCCAGGCGGTGATATCGAACTCGAATACCCATTCCTGTCCGATGACGTAGAACTCGTTGTTGAAGATCGCGACGAGCCCTTGGATGATGTCCATGATGCCGACCATGATCAACATGACTCCGGCGAATCCGGCCCAGCCGACCGCCCAGCTGCTGTAGTTCGAATCCCTGGTTGCGTTCGTCATGGCGCCTCCTTCGGCTCACTGGCGCTCGCCAGTTGGGATTCACATCCTAGGGTCGACGAAATCGCAGGCGCCAGCGAACCTGGATGTTGGGTCGTTGGCCTAGTAGCCGATGTCGTGGTGACCGGGGGTGATGAGACCGCTCTCGTAGGCGAACACCACGGCTTGTGCTCGGTCGCGGAGTCCGACCTTGGTAAGGATGTTGGAGACGTGGCTCTTGACCGTGGCAGCACCGATGTACAAGGCGTCGGCGATCTCAGCGTTGGTGGAGCCTTTTGCGAGTTCGGTGAGGACTTCCCGTTCGCGTTCGGTGAGGGTTTCGAGGCGATGGGCGATTGCGGTGTCGGTCGAGAGGGACTTGGCGAATCGACCGATGAGGCGACGGGTGATGTTCGGATCAAGGAGTGCCCCACCATCAACCACGGTGCGGATGGCGGGAGCCAGATTCTCGGGCGGGATGTCCTTGAGGATGAACCCGCTGGCGCCGGCCTGGAGTGCCTGGTAGACGTAGTCGTCGGGGTCGAACGTGGTCAAGATGATGACCTTGAGTGGCCAGTCAGCTTGGTCGAGAATGGCGGCCGTGGCGGTGAGGCCGTCCATCTCGGGCATGCGGATATCCATCAGGACTACGTCGGGTCGGTGCTTTCGGGTGACTTCGATCGCTTCGAGCCCGGTCCCGGCTTCGCACACCACCTCGATATCGGGCTGGTGATCAAGGACCATGGCGAAACCTCGGCGAACAAGGGCTTGATCATCGGCCACTGCGACGCGAATAGTCATGTTGGATCCGGTTCGAGGGGGAGACGGGCGTGCACACGGTAACGGTTGGGCGGTAGAGGGCCAGCGGTCAAGGTGCCGCCGAGAAGGGTTGCCCGTTCCATCATGCCGGTGATGCCGTACCCCGATGGAGGTAGGTCGTGTGCAGCAGTGGCGGCGGTGTTGACGATGTCGATGACCAGTGCGCTGTCCTCGAAAGCGATGGTTATGACGACAGCGGGATCAGGTCCTGCATGCTTGATGATGTTCGTCAGTGACTCCTGGACGATCCGGTACGCGGACAACTCGACCGCGGCGCTGATGTCCTCCGACAGGTCCGCCAGGTTGAGGGTCACGTCGGCGCCGGTGTGGGTCAGATCGTCGGCGAGTGCGGGTATGTCGGTGAGCGCAGGTTGGGGTCCGAGGTGATCGGGGTCGGCGGTGTCGGGTCGGAGCACGCCGAGAAGGTGGCGAAGCTCGCCAAGGGCTTGGCGACCGGCTCGCTCCACATCGCTCATCGCTTCGATGGCAGCGTCGAGGTCGTCTCGGGCGACCGTCTTGGCCGCGCCTGCTTGGACGGTCATCATGGAAACCTGATGGGCCACGACATCGTGGAGCTCGCGGGCGATACGGGAACGTTCCTCAGCAACCGCCTGGCGAGCTCGAGCATGCTGTTCGGCTTCGAGCCGTTCGGCCCGTTCCCGCAGCAGGACCAGGTACTCACCGCGGTTGCGGACCAGGCGGCCGATGTACCACGGCAACACAGCCACGATGACCGCGGGAGCGATGTCGATGCGTTGGTTGCTGTCGATGAGTGTGCCGACGATGTCGACCATTGCGATAGCGACGACTGCCAAGACGCTGTGATTGTGGTTGGTGGTGTAACGGCCAACGCTGTACCCGGCGACGATCAACGCAAGCTCGTGGCCGTCGCCGTATCCGGCGAGAGCCCAGACGATCATGAGCACCAGCACGACGGTGGTGACGCCGATCGCATGCGCTCGCCGCCACCAGAGGGCCCCGGAGGCGAGCGCGAGCAAGGCGAGAGATCCGGCAGGCAAATCTCCGATTGTGGCCGTGAAGTCCCGCTCGGCTTCGATGGCGCTCGCCGCAACGGCGATGAGTGAGGCGAGGAAGACCGCCACGGCCAATACGCCGTCGGAGACCCCGGGCCACCGGGTGAACGGTCCACGGTAGGGATGTGGCTCACCGGGGTCGAACCATGCCGCAAGGTGGCTGAGGCGATCGGTACCCCGGGCCGGGAGCCGAGGTTCGATCGTCGATTGCGGGTTTTCCTTGGGATTCATAACGTAGGAACCACGGTAAACCGGGCCCGACAGCAGATCACCCCGCCCGGGGAAGAGAATCTCCTCCACTGAGCGGGGTGAGGTCGATCGGTGCACGGCCGAGGGTGTACTCAGGTCACGTCGCGGTGTTCGACCGCCCAGAGTGCGATGAGAGCAGGTACGAGTGCCCACAAACCGAGAGCTGCGACCGCTGCTGCGGCGCTCGGCTCGGCGGCGATCCCAGATGCAGCGATCGCCAGGGGGCCAGGAACCCAGGGTGCGGAACCACTGGCGAGCTGAATGATGAGCGGTGGTGCAATGATGAGGGCCAGCACGGCCCCACTGACAGCCCCGCCGGTGTTGCGCACGACCGTTCCGATTCCGGCGCCGAGGACAGCGCCGACTGCTCCAGCCCACGCGGATGCGGCAATGACCTGGACGACGCCGGTGGCTGACACCATGAACCCGTAGTCGGTGAACGGCAATGAAAGGGCCACACCGATGACTGTCAATGCAGCCCCGACCATGCCGAGGACGGCGCCTGCGACACCGATGGCGGTGAGCTGGGCTCGAACGGCACGGGCTCGGTTGGGGGTGTTGAGGTAGGTCGAGATTACCGTATTGTGGGCGTACTCGCGTGCGACGGCGATCGCCCCGAAGAGACCGGCGATCATCAAGGAATTCGCGGCGAACGCGATCAGCGATTGCTGGTCCAGCGCGGTTGAGATGAACGTCTTCGATCCGTCCATGTCGGTGCCGATGGCAACTGCGATCCCGTTGGTGACGGCGAGGACGATGAGTACGGCCCCGAAGGCCAGTGGCATGCGTGTGGTGGTGAGCTTGCGCAGTTCGCTGCGCACGAGATTGATCGAATTCATGGTACGAGGGCCTCCTGTGGTGAAGTTGTTGCGTTTGTGAGAGAGAAGAACACGTCTTCGAGCGATCCGGCCTGCGCGGAGAGCTCGTGGAGGACGACGCCGGCCTCGTAGGCGGTGTCGCCGATGCGGTCGAGTTCGAGCCCAGTGATCAGGAGCATTTCGGGACCTGTGGTTTCTACTCGGGCTCCCGCTGCGGTCAGTTGCTCCGCGAGACGGGTGGGGTGCGGGGTGCGGACCCGGGCCGAGCCTCGTGTGAGGTCTGCGACGGTCCCGGTTGTGACGAGCCGACCCTCGTTGATGACCACGACGTCGTCGACCAGATGCTCGACCTCGGTGAGCAAGTGACTGGAGACCAACACGGTGTGGCCCCGTGCCGCTCTCGCCCGCAGTAGGTCGCGCAGTTCGCGAATGCCCTGGGGGTCGAGTCCATTGGCCGGCTCGTCGAGAATCAACACCGGCGGATCAGTGAGCAGAGCGCCTGCGAGCGAGAGTCGCTGCTTCATTCCCAACGAGTACGTGCCGACTCGGCGCCGGGCCGCTTCGGGGCTGAGCCCGACGTCGGCGAGGGTTTCGTCGACCCGCTGGAGTGACAGGCCGGTTGCTTCGGCCAGTGTTCGAAGATGATTGCGGCCCGAGCGACCTGGATGGAAGGCGTTGGGTTCGAGCACGACGCCGACCGTTCCAGCCGGGTCAGGTAGGTCGCGGTAGCGGTGTCCGCCGATGGTGGTGGTTCCATGATCGGCGGCGGCAAGATCGAGCAGCACCTTCATTGTGGTGGACTTGCCCGATCCGTTGGGTCCGAGGAATCCGGTGATGCGGCCGGGTTCGACGGTGAAACTGAGGTCTTCGACCACGGCGTGGCCGTCGTACCGTTTCGTGATCTTCTCGATGACGAGCCGATGGTTCGTTTCGAATGTCATGTGGCTGGCTCCTTTTCGTGTGGGCGGGGGCTTTGGGTCTCACCTCGAACCTAATGACGGCTGGCATCCCCGTCGCCGGTCCACGGAGCCATTGCTGACCCGCCGCTCGGGGGATTGGGGCGGAAGTCGAATCCCCCGCGAGAAGGAGTCGCAGATCTGCGTTCGTCGCCCACGAATCGACGTTGTGTGCCTGAATCGCTACTCCGGACGTCACCGAACGCGCCGCTACGATGCGCTCATGTGCAGCCCAAACCCTCGTCGGGCAATCACCTCAGACGAGATTGAGAGGTTCCGCCGCGACGGCGTGGTGATGCTCTCGGGAATGTTCGAGAGGTCCTGGGTGGACCTGCTGCGTTCCGGCCTCGAACGCCACTTGATCACGCCGACGGCCCGCGCTCGGGTGTGGGACCGCGACGATGCGGGTCGTACCATGTTTTGGGACAGCATGGCGTGGCAGGACGTTCCCGAGTACGAACAGTTCGTTCGCCAGTCGCCGGCGGCGGCGATTGCAGGCCAGCTTCTCGGTGCGAAGCGCATCAATTTCTTCTTCGACGCGGTCTTCGTGCGGTCGGCGGGGACGCAGTTCGAGACACCGTGGCATCAGGACGAGCCCTACTGGTCTGTGAAAGGACACCAGACCTGCACGGTCTGGATGCCGCTCGTGAGGGTCCAAGCCAAGAACGCACTCGCTTTCGTACCGGGCTCGCACCTTGGTGAAGTGGTGTTCGATCAGTACGACTTCGGATCACTCAACCCTGACGCCAAGGCGGGTGTCGACCGCAGCGACTTCTCTGCGATCGCCGAGGCCGACGTGCCCGACATCAGCGCCAACCCCGCAGCCTTCGGTGTTGTCAGCTGGGACATGGACCCTGGTGATTGTGCGGTCTTCAACAGCCGCATTCTGCATGGGGGATCCGGCGTGCTCGGCCCGAAAGACGATCTCCCGGTGTTCACCTCCAAGTGGCTGGGGGACGATGTGCGGGTCGCATTCCGGGATGAAGGCATGGACCCTGATTTCAGCGACATCATGCGCTCACACGGCCTGTCCGTTGGCGATCGGCCCGTGGCACCTCCGTTCCCCGAGGTGTGGGCCCGAGCCGATGGGCTCTGAGTAGGAGCACTCGCATACCCGGATCCATGAGGTCACAAGGTCTAGTGAGTGTTTCCCCTGATGGCAGCCGTTGCCACGGAATTGCCACGCACCCGATGCACGCTGCCACGGAATTGCAGCGCCCCACGCTCAGGGTCGTCACAGCGGTGGTCAGGTCGACCACCACAACGAAGAAGGAGACATCCAATGAACAAGACGAACGTGCGTACAGTCGCTCACACAATCGGCCTGGCCGGTCTGGTGCTGGGCGCCGCTGTTGGGTGCGGTGCCGGTACTGAGGAGCTCTCGTCAACCGAGCTGGCGTCGGAGATGAACCTGATCTGTGCCGACAACGGAGAGAAGTTCGAAGAAATCGGTCATCCCGAGAATCTCGAAGAAATCGCGCTGATGACGCCGAAAATGATTGAGGTCTTCGACTCGACCCTTTCGAAGCTCGATCAGCTCGATGCTGGCAATCACGCGTCAGCCGACGTCGAGGAGTTCGTAGCGCTGGGCAGGCAACAGAGTGAATTGATGGGTCGTTTGCAGGTAGCAGCAGCCTCAGGCGACGGTGCCGATCTCGATGCCGTGGTCGGAGAAATGGGTGCGGTGGCAGAGCGCTCGGACGCAATTGCGAGCACGCTGGGCGCTACCGAGTGCGTCGGGTGAGTCGGGTCCTCACTGTCGACTCCGACGAGCGATTGCGCCCTGTGATGTGGAATGGGATGATCTCTGAGGGGTCGCTGTGAAGGTCAAGGTGCTCGGGCCGGTTGTCCTTGCCAACGAGTCTGACCTTGTCGACCTCGGAGGCCCCCGTCAGCAACGGTTGCTTGCGGCGTTGGCATTGAACGCCAATCGAGTTGTGCCGAGTGATCAATTGGTTGAGATTGTCTTTGGGGACCAACCGCCCGCCGGGGCCAGAACCACGCTGAGAAGCTATGTTGCCAGGCTCCGGTCGTCGCTCCGGGTCACCGACTGCCCTGACGCCATCGTCACTACCTCCCCCGGCTACGTCCTACGCCTGGCAAGCCGGCAGTGTGACGCTGACGAGTTCGTGAGCGCGGTGTCCCAAGCGCGTGCCCAACACAATTCGGGCGGATCCTTCGACGCTGCAGCCGGCTTGAGGAATGCTCTGAACCTGTGGCGAGGAGATGCCTACCTGGAGTTCTCCAACGAAGATTGGGCTCGCGCCGAGGCCACGAAGTTGGAGGAGCTGCGTGCCGAAGCCGAGGAGCTTCTGATCGAAGCTCAGATGGCGTGTGGTGCATCGCGAGAAGTCATACCCGATCTCACCCGTTTGGTGGAGGCCCATCCGTTTCGCGAAGGGCTTCGCGGTCAGCTCATGCTTGCGATGTACCGAGCGGGTCGACAGACCGACGCCCTACGAAGCTTCGAGCGCTATCGGGGCGATCTGGTCGACGTCGGGCTCGAGCCTGGACCCGATCTCGTAGCCCTCGAGCGGGCGATCGCACGCAGCGACGCCGGCCTCAACCCCAAACCCACTGCAGGAGCGCCAGTTCGGGGCTATCGACGAGGCGCTGCACTCGGTCACGATCGAGTTGGCACCGACTACAAGGCAATCCAGCCCGGAACCGGCCGTGTTGTGGTAATGAAGAAGATCGCTGGCCCTGTCGTCGACTCGCCGTACTTCATCCAGAATTTCGAGCGGCTCGCCCGCTCCTTGGTCCGGCTGGAACATCGTCATATCGTGCCACTGCACGACTTCTGGCGCGAGCCTTCGGTCGCCTATCTCGTCACGGCAATGTTGGACTCGACGTTGCGCGAATCCGTCGAAACCGGACCGGTCACGATTTCTCAGGCACGGACCGTGATCGAACAGTCGGCCCGTGCCCTGAACGCTGCGCACAGCGTTGGGATCGTGCACGGTGGACTGGAACCTTCACACATCCAACTCGACGAGGACGGGAGTGTCTATCTGGCGAGCTTCGGGCTGAGAGATCTTCTCGAGCGGCAATCCGCCACGACCACCGTCAGGACCGGCTATGACTCGCCAGAGGTGCTGCAGGGATCCGCTCCGACTCCTGCGAGCGATCAGTTCTCGCTTGCCGCGATCGTCGTTCATGCGCTGAGCGGTCGCGAGCCGTTCGGTGAGAGCGGCATCGATGCGCCCGAAGACCGAGCTCGGTCGGTCCACGAGATCAGGCCTTCGGTACCGCTGGCGCTGGACTCGGTCCTGGCGAGGGCGCTGATGTGGAACGGTCAGGACCGCTTCCCGACGATTGTGGACTTCGCATCCGAAGCCATCCGGGCGTTGGGTGGCGAGATGACCTCCACCGACCTCGACGCTGACATCGTCAACCCGTTCAAAGGTCTGACGTCGTTCTCAGAGGCTGACGCGCCGTGGTTCTTTGGCCGGGACAGTGTGATTGATGACCTTCTTGCTCGACTCGGTGGCACTGGCTCTTCGGCCCGGTTCGTCACCCTGATTGGCGCCTCCGGCAGCGGCAAGTCGAGCATCGTTCACGCTGGCTTGGTGCCTCGACTACGTGACGCAGCACTCCCGGGATCCGACAAGTGGCTCATCGCGACGATGAATCCGGGTACCGACCCTCTGGCCGAACTCGAAACGGCATTTCAGTCGGTCGCAGTAGGGAAGCCGGCAAAACCGGCTGTACACGGTGGTGTATCGCACCTGCTGTCGACCGCACTGAGGACGGGCCAGAGCGCGTTGCTTGTGATCGACCAGCTCGAGGAGCTTTTCACGCTCACCCCGGCGGTCGAGCGCGATCAGTTCATTGAGGGGCTCATCGACGTCGTTCGCTCTGACACGTTGGAGGTCCGTGTCGTAGCGACGCTCCGCGCCGACTTCTATGACCGTCCGCTGAAACATCCAGAGCTGGGTCGGCTCGTGTCGGAGAATGCTGTGACCATCCTCGGCATGTCAGCAAACGAACTCTCGCTCGCTGTTCGCCAGCCAGCGCTGCTGACCGGGGTTGAATTCGATCCCAGCACCGTTGCTCGCCTCGTCTCTGAGGTTGTCGGTGACGCAGGTGCCCTTCCCCTCCTGCAATTCACCCTGACCGAGCTCTTCGATCGTCGCAATGGCGCGATGATCTCAGTCGAATCGTACGAGGCGCTCGGAGGAATCGAGTCTGTTGTCGCTCAGCGCGCCGATGCCGTATTCGATCAGGTTCCTGCCGGCCATCGGGACTTGGTGCGTCGGATCTTCCTTTCGCTCGTGACATCCGATGCCTCGGGCACGATCACACGGCACCGAGTCATTCGATCCGATCTCATGTCGCTCGGATCAATGTCCAGGGAGGTGAACGCGATCCTGGAGGCATTCGGCACGGCTCGGCTGCTGAGCTTCGACCGAGACCCCACGACCCGCGAGGTCACCGTCGACATCGCTCACGAGGCGTTTGTCGCTCACTGGCCTCGGCTGAAACGGTGGGTGGCAGAGCAGGGCGACAGTCTGCAGGTTCGTAGCGAGCTACGAGCCGCGGCATTGGTGTGGAAGGCCGAGGGCAAGGACGAGGCGTACCTGCATCGCGGCCGACGGTTGCGATCTGCTGAAGAATTTGCGAGCAACGATCCGCATTCACTGACGTCGACCGAGCAGGCGTTCCTCGACGCCAGTATCGACGATCGAAAAGCAGGGGAGCTGGCGCTCGCGACACAACGGGACACCGAGCGACGATCTCTCCGGAAGCTCCGCGCCTTGAGGATCGGTATAGGAATCGTCGTTCTGATTGCTCTGGTCGCTGGTGGCGCCGCCATGCTCGAGCGAGCGAGGGCTTCAGACGAGTCACAACGTGCGGCGGCCCTCGCCCTCGCCACAGCTGCGGGCGAGCAACTCGACGTCGACCCGGAGCTGAGCCTGCTGCTTGCTACGGTCGCAGTTCGAGCGAATGAGGCGGATCCGCCCGAGGGGGCTTTGGAAGCTCTGCACTCTGCCCTGTCCGCCAACCGCCTCACGGGAGTGATTCGTCCCCAGCGGGACGAACCCGGGATACACGTCACGCTGTCCTCCGACGGTTCCCAGTTGGTCACCGATGCCGATGATCCGAACGTCGTGCAGGTCTGGTCTACATCACCTCTCGTGCCTGGCCCCGAACTCGTCGGACATGACGACGAGGTGGCCCAGGCTGCGTTCAGCGACGACGGTCGGTTGATCGCCACCGCCAGCGTCGACGGGACGGTGAGGATCTGGGATGCGGAAACCGGTGAGATGGTTTCTGTCCTCGTGGCGTCATCTCCCAGACCCAACTTCGTCCCACGTTTCAGCCCCGATGGATCGCTGGTGGCGGCATCGGGACCCGGCGGTTTCGTGGATATCTGGGACGTGAAGTCCGAGAGATTGGTTCGAACCCTCCCCGCCGGCCGGGGCGACGCACCGTGGACCTTCGGTTTGTCGTTCAGCCCCGATGGAACCGAGTTGGCTGTCGCAAGCAATGCCGATGACCAGTCCGGGATCGCTGCGGTTTGGGACGTTGCCACCGGTGAGATGGTCGTGGCGTTGGACGGTCACGAGGCAGCGATCTCCGACGTCGACCACTCGCCGGAAGGCCATATCGTCTATTCGTCGAGTTGGGACGGCCAGGTCAATGCGTGGGACCCGACGACCGGTGATCTGGTTCGGACCTTTAACGCTCACTCCGACGGAGTACACGCGATCGATGTTTCCGACGACGGACGATTGATGGCGACAGCGGGTCCGGACGGGGCGTTGGTGTGGGACCTGGAACTACTGGAGATTGTGGTGAAGTTGCGAGGTCACTCCGGTGGGGTCGAGGCGGTGAACCTTGCGCCCGGCGGAACCAGCGCCGTGACCTCCAGCATCGCTGACGGCACCGTACGAGTTTGGAACACCAGCCAGAATCCATCCGAAGCGGCCGACTGGCAGACCATGCCGCCGTCGGGCAGCAGTGAAGACGAGCCCCTCGGTGGGATCGCCGTTTCGCCAGAGGGGGACGCAATGGTTGCAGCCGCCGGTGATCGATTGGTCGCCCTGCCTATCGGGGATTCGGGTTCCTCGTGGGACGTCACTGGACCAGGCGAGATCGCCGATGTTACCTTCGGCGGGAGCGGGACGGTCTTGGGTGCGGCCGGAAATGCGGGCGTCGTCATTGTGGACGCACGAACCGGTTCGACGCTCCGAACCTACGCCGGCGGCGCCGGTGCGGATGTTGTTGCGATCGATTCCTCGGATGAAGGGGTTGCGTGGGGAGGACGAGGGGCTCAGGTTGCGAACATCGAGAACGGCGAGGTACGCAGGCTCGTGGCCGAATCGTTTGAGGTCGCCGACGTCGCCTTCAGCCCCGGTGAACCCTCAACACTTGCCCTGGTCCGCGGAACCGCCGCCGTCGCAGCTGGCGAGGAAGACCTGTCACCAAGCGTTGTCGAGTTGTTCGACACCGACACGTTCGAGCGGATCGGAGCCATCCCGATGGCGGAGAGCCAGCAGCACTCTCGAACCGTGGTTGCCCTCGCCTTCGATTCCGATGGTCGCCGGCTCGCAACGGCGAGCGAAGACGCAACGATCGTGGTGTGGGATGTCGCGACCCTCACCCCGACGGTCCGACTGCTTGGACACAGCGAATCGGTCAACGATGTCGCATTCGACCCGACAAGAAACCGACTGGCGACGGCGAGTTCGGACCGGACGGTGCGAATCTGGGATGTCGAGACCGGCGCATCCGTCTTGACCCTGCAAACCGATTCATCGGTGGCCAACATCGCGTACAGCCCAGACGGTTCCCACCTGGTCGTGACAGATGCGAGGGGTGTAACAACGACCTTCATCGTGGACACGACGTTGCTTCTCGAAGAGGCAGAGAGACGGTCAGCTCGCACTCTCACCCTCGCCGAGTGTGAAACGTATCTGCCAACGCTGGCCTGTCCTGCGAGCTCCACTGATTAGGCCGAACGTTCGGCCCCCCCATGGCGAGCCGCAATGGCGGCAGGCGTCGGGGGACTTCTCTGGTGCCTGGGCGGGGGGTAAGGTCATTCGTTGCACGAGGGCACGCAAGGTGGAGCTCGTCGTGTGCAAGAGTGTCATCGGGAGTGTGAATGGCTGACGATGTGAGAGGAGAAGACGCCGAGTTCGAACCGCTACCGGACGGTGATCTGCGGCGACGGGCCGCTGATCAAGCTCGCTCGATCGAGGCAGCAGCGTTTGCGGGCGTCGCCTACGCAGTGCTCACGATCCTTGCATTGTTGCGGCTCCAGAACCTTCCCAGCCTGGCTTCCAGCGATGACGAGTTGGTCGCCTGGTTCGAAGATGACACCAACCAAGCCTGGTTGATCGGTGCGCTCGGGTTGGCGTCGGTAGCCTCGGTTGCGTTCTTGTGGTTCGTGGCGGTGATCCGGCGCCGCCTCGGCGATCTCGAGGATCGATTCTTCTCCACGGTGTTCCAGAGTTCGGGAATCTTGTACGTTGCGACGTGGCTCAGCGGCGCAGCGGTGCTGGCATCGCCCGCGGTGGCCATGACGGAACTCGACGCCGCGACGGTGAGCGCAGAGTCAGTGTCTCTCGCAGGCGGGATCGGTGCTGCGTTGATTCTGGTTGTGGCACCCCGGCTTCAAGCGGTCTTCATATTTTCCACCTCGACAGTGATCCTGAGGAGCCGGGTTCTCCCATCCTGGCTGGCGATGGTTGGGTACGCCAGCGGTCTGGTGCTCTTCGTGGTCCCGTTGATCACCCAGCCGACCGGACTGTTGTTCCCGGTGTGGGTCTTGCTCGTCAGCGTCGTACTGCTGGCGAAACGCCACTGACCGGATTGCAGGCCCCTGGGCGGTAGGCATCCAAGAACGCATTGCCGCAACGTGGCGGTCCCGTTGCTCGCTGATCTCTTCGGAATCGAGGACGAAGACGGGCTCGCAACATTGGTCGTGTGATACACGACGTGGCCACTGCGCCGTCGGAGACGATCACGACCTTCATGGAAAGGATGGGCCCCACCACTCTGCCGGGACTCACTAGCCTGAGCCAATGACGGAGGGGCCTTGGAAAGGTGACGCGTGTTCGCTGGTGGATGCGTTTCGGGCCGGTGAACGGTCACCGGTTGAGGAGCTGGAAGCGACCATCTCGGCCGTAGAGGCCAGCGGTTTGAACGCGTTTGCCCATCTCGACCTCGATGGGGCTCGAGCAACGGCCGCCACTGCCGACGTGGAGCTTCGATTCGGGGGTGTTCCCATCGGCATCAAGGAGCTCGAGCCCGTTGCAGGCTGGCCCTATACCGAGGCCTCATTGGTCTTTGCCGATCGGATCAGCAGCTACGACAGCACGATGGTGACGCGCCTTCGGTCGGCTGGTGCAGTCGCACTTGGTTCGACGACCTCCAGCGAATTCGGCGGCCTGAATGTCAGCGTTTCGAAGATCAACGGGGTCACGAGAAACGCATGGAACCCCGGTCGGAGCGCGGGCGGTTCCTCAGGGGGGAGTGCAACCGCGGTCGCCGGGGGACTGGTCGCGATTGCCACCGGTGGAGACGGTGGCGGATCGATCCGCATTCCCGCCGGCTACTGCGGCGTGGTCGGCATGAAAGGAACCTATGGTCGGATTCCTCGAGGGCCCCATACCTCCCTGTCGCCCCACACGATTGTGTTGGGGTGCCTGGCTCGATCGGTGCGGGACGCGGCCCGGTACTTTGATGTGACCGCAGGTCACGATCGTCACGACCCTACGAGCCTTCCAACGATGGAGGGCTGGGAGCAGTCTCTGGGATCCCACGACCTGAGCGGGCGCACTGTGGTGATCGATCCGACTCTGGGTGGGGTCACCGTCGATCCGAATGCTCAGGCGGTCGTGCTCGCCGCAGCTGAAGCCTTGGTCTCGGACCTTCGCATGCGACGCGTGGACGCGCCGGTCGAGATACCCCGGATGGGCGGCGAGTGGATGATGGGAAACGTCACCAGCCTGTACGGGGAACTCCAAGGCCGCTGGCCGGCCTGTGCAGCGGAGATGACTGATGAACTGCGCGTCGGTGTACAGCTGTCCGAGAACCTCTACAACATGCGCGTCGCTGCGGCCGGCGAGATGCTGCGTCGCAAGGCCAACAGCGCAATGGCCCGCCTGTTCGACGAAGCTGATTTCGTGATCACATCCACCAATCCGGGTCCGGCGTTTGCCGCCGAAGCGGGTATGAGCAGCGACGCTCACACATTCGTCGACTACGCAAGAGGCGGCCGATGGTCCCGTCGGGCATTCTCCGGAGCGCTGAAGTTGGCCCGAGCAGTTTCCGGTATAGCTCCCAAGACACCGCAGCGGTTGCTCGCGAAACAAACCGGGCGCTCTCCCGAGCTGCTCGACATGGGCGCGCTCACGATGCCGGCGAACCTGTCGGGCAATCCCGCAATCTCGATCCCGGTGGGAGACATCGACGGTCTCCCAATAGGTATGCAGGTGATCGGCCGCCACCATGAGGATGCGTTGCTCCTGGATCTGGCGCTCCACATCGAGCGAATCCGCCCCTGGCCGCTGGTCGCACCCGGCGCACCACATTTTGGTCACGGCGTTCGGTCAGCCGATGAGCGGTGAGGTCAGGGTGTTTGTAATCGCAGACCTCGACGCAGCCATCGCCTGAATCCAAGATTGAGGCCACGCAGGCCTGACGTTCACAACGGACAGGTTATGTGGCGCCGAGGGCCACGAGGGTTTCCCGATGGGTGGGGATGGCCGACCTACCATCGAGTCCTTGACAGGATCGATACGCAACGAGGTTTGCATACCTGAGGCAGTCCGAGATCGGTAGGTCGTGCTGAATGGCGGCGAGAAGTGCACCGTGGAAGACGTCGCCGGCGCCGAGGGTCGAGAGGATAGGTCCGGTGACCGCCTCAGCCGAGATCAACGGCTGGTCGGTGCCGAGCGCGAACGACCCATTGCCCCCGTCGGTTGCGACCACAAGCCGGGCGCCGTCTTCGACCGCACGACCGAGGAGATCCTGGTAGTCCAGATCGCCGTAACGGGTGCGCAACGCACCAATGGTCGGTCCGTACAGGTCGAGTCCGTTCGGGTCGAACCCGTCGATGGGGTTGCCGGCATCAACGGAGAATCGAGGTCGTTCCGATTGCTGCACCCACCAATCATGAGCTGGGGCCCACCCGCCCTGGTCAACGTGGATCCAGTCAGCCTTGGTCAGGAGTTCGATCGCTCGATTCGACATCTGAATTGCTGGCGGTGGTCGGTTGATGATCGTCCGGGTTGACTGACGTGAGCTGACGATCACCAGGCTGGCGGCCGAGTGGCCGACCGGATCGTGACTGACACCACTCACGTCGACACCCTCAGCCGTGAGCCCGGCAAGGATCGAGGCGGCTTCCTCGTCTTGACCGAGTGTTCCGATGAAGGCGACCGAGTGTCCGAGTCGAGCAGCGGCGACGGCAGCCGTTGCTGCCGGTCCGCCTCCGGCTTGGACAAGTTCGGATGCGACGATTCTCTCGTCGAGTTCCGGATACCGGTCGACGAGTGCGATCGTGTCGTGCGTGGCGACCCCCACGAAAACGAGGGACGGATCTGTGGACCTCACAGGAATCGACAGTACAGAACTGATGGTGTTTCGCGTTAGCGTCACAGGTCATACGACCAGGAAAGGTGCTCAATGCTCGAACTGATTTCCGATCTCCCCGACAATGTCGTCGGGATCCGCGCCATCGGCGACGTCGAGGACGATGACTATCAGGATGTCCTGGTCCCCGAGATCCAGGATCGCCTCGCGCGGCACGACAAGATCCGGCTGCTGTACGTGCTGGGTCCCGAGTTCGACGGCTACGAAGCCGACGCCATGTGGGAGGACGCCAAACTTGGTATGCGCACGTTCACGTCGTATGAGCGGATTGCGGTTGTCGCCGATTCGACGCTGGTACGACGGTCGGTGAAAGCGTTTGGTTGGTTGATGCCGGGCGAGCTCCGGGTTTTCCCAGTGGCTGATCAGCAAGCGGCAACTGCCTGGATTCAAGAGTAGCCACCAACAAATTCTCGACCTACTCGAGCTCCAATGACAACAGTGTGAGGTCGCCTCGACGCTTGATCCCGGTTTTGCGCATGATGTTGCGTACGTGCGTGGCGGCGGTGGCTGCGGAAACGAACAGTTCCTCGGCGATCTCCCGATCGGACAGCTTTCCGTTGCGGATCACCTCAACGACCTCGATTTCGCGGCGGGTCAGTCCGGCAGATTCGAGGGTGAGGCCTTCCGGAAGTCGATTCACGAGTACGTCGGTGAGCGACTCTGCCTGGGCAAACTCCACGGTGAGCTTGCGCAGAATGATCAGGATTGGGACGATCACCGTCAAGCCGCCGACGACCAGTGCGGCCTGGATTTCTCGTACGAATTGAAGTCCGACCGAGGGACTCAACCAGCCGAGCTGAGTCGCCTGGAAGCCGATGTCTTGGACCGAGGCCACAATCCCGGCGACACACAGCAGGATCACTACGCCAGCTTGGAGCCTTGCGAATCTGGTTTTGATTCGCTTTCCGATCAGCCACGCATTCACGGCAATGGTCGCCAAGATGATGTCGGTCACGATGGTCATGATCAGGAGAAAGGCAGCCATCAGGTCCCCATCCAAGTGGACGCTCGCTTGTGGTCCCCGCAGGTTTCCTCTGGGCTTTGCAGTACGAGTGCCACCACATCAAATCCTGTTTTGAAGCGCCTCGGAGCGGCCACGGGTAAGCGTCAACGACGATGTTCGCCCTCGACGGAAGACATCACCATAGAGCGGTGGCGCGGATCATGGAAGTGTTCGCGTAGAGAGTCAACATGAGTGCAGTCGGTTGTGGCTTGAAGTACTGCCCGCCCACGCGTTCACGGCGTCGAGGAACCGGCCCCGATTGAAGCCTCTGACGTGGATCTACCTGGAATTTGGTAGATGATTCAGCCCCGCTAGGGATAGTCAAAAGGTGGCCCCGCCACGAGAATACTTCTCGCTTCGTTGAGTCGATGGGGCTCTAATGCCGCCGAGCCCTGTCGGCTCAACTGAACGGTGCCCCGGAGCCCGCCTCCGGATGAGTGCCGGTCGGCGGCCGGATGGTGACCTCACGGTCCTGCCTCCCGGCCGCCGATGGCCCTGGCGAGCGAGTCGGCACCCGTGTGACGGTGCCCGCTGCCCAGGTGTAGATATTCTGGCGATGGTCCTGATTCCTCGGCGACAGCCGATATCGACGGAACCACCGTGCGTCGAAGAGCGACGAGATCCATGCATGCGCACCTATCTGGGGTTTCGCGGATCTACCTGGGTTTCGGTAGAGAAATCAACCCCTGTAGGGATGGCGTGGCTCGGCTGCTGAACCGAGACTGCGTCGGTGTGGTTGAGCCGCTGGGTTCTACTGCCGCTGAGTCCAATCGGCTCAACCACACGGTGCGTCGTGGAGCACCGCTCGGCGGCCGGATGGTGGCCTCTGGCCGACCTTTTCCGGCCGCCGATGGAGACAGTGTGACTGCTTCACCCAGGGTGAACGACCCCGTCTTGAATCAACCGTTTCGCAGGTGGCCTACAGTAACCGTCTGATGATCGGACCAAGATTCCACGTCGCCTTCGGCTGGCAATCGATCGACGACATCGAGAAAATCGAAGAAGCCATCACCAGCACCCCGGTGACCGGGCGGGATCTCGCAGTGGCGGCGATCATTCTCGGCCTGTCGTGTGTGGTCGCCTGGCTGGCGGGCCGAGTTGTCAGACGTGCGCTACGGCGTTATACCCAGGCGCCCGACTACGTCGATCAGCTCGTTGGTTGGTGGACCCGTGCGCTTATCGTTTTCGTCGGTTTCGCTGCTTCGCTCGAGCGGCTGGGTGTCGATGTCGGGTGGTTCGCAGTCATCATTGCGGTGGTCGGTGTGATCGTCGTGCTCATGGTCCGGCCGCTGGTCGAGAACGGTGCATCGGCGTTGCTGCTGACGAGCAGGCCTTCCTTCGGGGTGGGCGATGAAATCGAGACCAACGGGCACCGAGGGGAGGTCATTGCGGTGAACACTCGTAGTACCGTCCTCCAGACCAGGGACTGTCGGCGTATTCACATCCCCAACAGCGATGTACTCGACAACCCTATTGTCGTCTACACCGCCTACGACGTCCGCCGGTCCCAGCTGGAGGTTGAGGTCAGCTATCACTCCGATGTCGATGAAGTGTGTCGCCTTCTCACCCAAGCTGCCGCCGATGCCGAGGGCGTCCTGGATGAACCGGCTCCGGACACCCAGGTTCGAGGATTCGGTACCAGCACGTTCATTGTCCGGCTGCGGTGGTGGCATGCAAGCGAACTGCGCGCCGAGGCGAACACGCTCGATACCGTCGCTCGCAATGTCAAGCACAACTTGGACGGTGCCGGGGTCGACATGCCCTCACCGGAGCTGATCGTACGTCAACCAGATCTCGGCGCAAGAGCCGGCTCGGCCTGAGATCAGCGTTCCTGACGGTGCCTCCAACTCGAGCGTGATCGCTGCGAGTCCATCAGTGTTCGCGTCGAGGTCCACTACAGTCCTCGCGGTGGAATTCGAGGAGACCATGGAGACTGTCGCCGAAGCCTTCGAGGTGTTGGGCGTGGCAATCATCGCCGTCGGCTGCCTCATCGCGCTGCTCGACGGGGCCCGCCAGTTCAGGAACGCCGAGCGCTTCAACAAAGCCGAGCACTTCTTCAAACACGCGCGGACGAGCTTTGGTCGCCCTCTGATCCTCGGACTCGAAATCCTCGTGGCCGCGGACATCATCGAAACCATCACCGTCGACCGCACGCTCGAAAGCGCTGCGGCACTGGGCATCCTCGTGCTCGTTCGCGTCGTCCTGAGCTTCTCTCTTGACATTGAGGTCGAGGGAATGCCCCCGTGGCGGCGTGCACGGGTAGAAGCACGGCTGGCGGCCGACGAGTCCGCTAGCTGAGGATGGATCTTCTCGTTCGGTCCGGTCGCGATTCTCGGGGCCGCCCCGAGGCGACCTGGCTCAGCTCCGCGACGCGTCGATGACCACGAGGTCGTGTTCATAGAGCCGCCGAAAGAACTCGACATGGTCGATGCCGATGTCCTCGATCGTTTGCCTCCCATCAATCGCTTCGAACACCACTCTCTCGGCTTCGTTCACGAAGAGAACCAAGTCGGTGAACGCGTGGGCCTTGTTCAACAGGGCGGCGGCTGCACCCTCGGGCAATCGCTCTTCGACGACGATCACCGTGCTGGGACGGATCGGTACGTAGTGTCCACATTCTGATGGCAGGAACGTCGGATGGGCCGAAGCGGCTGGTTCGTCGTCCCTGGATGCGATGAGCGAATGGCGCGTCATCGTTCCGCGAAACAGCTCGACCGCCGCGTACTGGGCCTCGACCGGGAGCGCAGCGATTCGCGTGCCGTGAGGCGTCGAGGCCACCGAGCCACACGTCGGGAGGTAAGGGGCCTGGCGCACCCACCGCCGGAACTGAAGTCCTGCGTCGCTGAGAAGCTCGAAGACCTCGGGTGCTGTGTAGGACCGGTCCCGGGGATTCAGTAGCGCATCTGCGAGCGCATTGGGGTGGCGGAAATCTGGAGTTCCCCTCAACAGATGGCTGAGAGGGTGTTCCAAAGGGATTTCGCGCAATGTCGCCACAAGCTCGTTGATGTCGGTGGGTGCGGTCCCGAGACCGAGACGGCGGCAGTACTCCTGAATCATGTACACCCCGGTCCTCCCGTAGGTTGCGTACACCATGAGGTCGATGACTCCATCAGGAGCCAAGACGTCGCGCAGAGCTTTGAGCCCGCGGTCGGGGTCAGCCAGGTGGTGCAAGACACCGGTGCACACGACGTGGTCGAACGACCTTCCGATCTCGGCAATCTGGGCGATCGGCAAGACGTGCAGGTCGAGGTTGTCCAGGCTGTGCTTCTGCGCGAGTGCTCGCGTGTGGTTGATGCCGGTCTGGCTTACATCGATACCGACCACCCGGCTCGCCGGATACCGGACCGCATATTTGGCGGCCTGTGCGGTGCCACAACCCGCAACGAGGATCGCAGTTCCGTCGAGCGCTGGTTTGGCGGGCCACTTGCGGTGGTGCTCGATCCGTCGCAGCTGGCCGTCGGCCCATCGCTGTGCGAGCCCGGTCAGATCCGCAACCGGAGGCGGATACGGATGCTGGTCATAGAACGCCGTGATGGGATCGATGTTCACCGGACCGCCAACTCTGCTCAGGAATCTGCGAACACGGTGGCCCAGTCATCCTTGATGCTGGCCACAGTCCAGCCCAGGCGGTCCGCAGTATCGAGGATTGACTCGTCGCTGTCGAACGTACCCGCCTTGCTTTCGTAGGCGTACTCGCGTTCTGCGTCGTCGTGGTTCACCAGCAGTGCCAGCGACGGGCCGCCGTATGCCATCGCATATTCCAACATTTCGGTATCACCGGCGGAGTTGCCGCCCGCCACCACCGGACGACGACCCAGGATCCGATGGATGTTGGGGACTTTTTGCACGCCCTCATTGGGGCCGCTGTGCACGACTCGATTGGTGCGGAGAAGTCGGGGAGTGCCGTCATCGGCTCGAGTGAAGTCGTAGTCGATCTGGGACCCCACAACGCCCTCTGGCGACACACCGTAGAAGTCCTGGCTCACGACCCGAATGAACTCTGCTCCGCCCCCACTCACGATGTAGAAGTCGAACCCGTGTGAGCGAAGTTCCTGCATGAGCTCGAGCATCGGTTGGTACCGAAGTCCTCGATACCGAACACCCCTCGGATGCTTCTGCTCGGCGAAAAACCTCGCCGCTTTGGCATCGAACTCCTCAGGGGTCAAACCGGCGAACAGGTCCAGGAATGCAGTTGCAATTCCCTCGAGACCCAACTCTTCAATCGTGGCCATGTCTCGATCGATCACGGCGCGGAACTCGGGCCTGTTGGCCAGCGACGGATCAGCCTGGATCGCTTCCTGCATCTCCAGCAACCAGAAGTCGAATTGGGGGTACCTTGGCTTCTCGGCCCACATTGTGCCGTCATTGTCGAACACGGCGACCCGATGAGCCGGCGGAATCTCATCGACCCGATCGAGGAACGCCAGAATCGCGTCTCGAGTACCGCCTGGTCTCCACGATGGCAGAACCGACTCGCTCATTGCGCGTCTCCGGTAGCAAGCGACGAGCTGCTTTTCCGCATTGGCACCGAGGTCGTGATCAGGAGCTGCCGACGCCGGCACCGAGCTTGGCGATCACCCTGTCGATGCTGAAGCTGGGCGGCTCCTGGCGTCGTGGGAACTCTTTGAGCGACTCGAGCAGGCCGGCGACGAAGAATTGGACCGGGCCCATCATGTAGGCATGGTCGATGAACCAGTCCTCGTAGGTGTTAGATGTGATGTTGGCTCGTTCGAACGGGTCGGTTCGCAGGTTGAATATCAACGGGATCCGCAGCTCGGTGTAGGGCTCGCGCCACACCTGGAGCGTGCCCGTGGACCGCTGCTCCAGCCAGACGATCTTCCAATGGAAAATTCGTGCGGCACACAGATCACCCGTATCGGAGAAATACATGTAGTGCCGGCGCGGGCTTTCGTCGACCTCACCCTTCCAGTACGGCAACATGTTCTCGCCATCGAGATGCACCTTGTAGTCCTTGCCATCGAGTTCGGTTCCGGCCTTGAGTTGGTCGCTGATGTCGTCGACACCTGCCGCAGCGAGAAGTGTGGTGAACCAGTCGAGGTGGCTGGTGAGGCCAGTGAGGACTTCACCTTCGGTGATCTCTCCAGGCCAGCGGACCAGACAGGGCACCCGGTAGGCGCCCTCCCACATGGAATTCTTCTCGTTGCGGAACGGCGTCATGCCGGCGTCGGGCCACGAGTTCATGTGAACGCCGTTGTCGGTGCTGTACATCACGATCGTGTCCTCGGCGAGACCCAGCTCGTCGATGGCGTCGAGCATCTCACCGATCCGTTTGTCGTGCTCGACCATGGCGTCGTGATACTCCGACTGCCACCGTCCGGCCTGGCCTCGTATCTCGTCCTTGATATGGGTCCGGAAGTGCATGCCGGTGGTGTTGAACCACACGAAGAACGGCTCGTCGGCATCGGCGGCTTCGCGTATGAACCGCTGGGCCTCCGGGACGATCTCCTCGTCGATGGTCTCCATCCGCTTCTTGGTGAGCGGACCGGTGTCTTCGATGCGGGAGGTGCCGTCGTCGTTGGCCCAGCAGTGAAGTACCCCACGGGGTCCATACCGCTCGGTCCAGCCCGGGATCTCCTCGTCGGTGGGATAGTCCACGTTCTCTGGTTCTTCCTCGGCGTTCAGGTGATAGAGGTTGCCGAAGAACTCGTCGAAGCCGTGGTTGGTCGGCAGATGCTCGTCCAAGTCACCGAAATGGTTTTTGCCAAACTGGCCGGTCCGGTATCCCTGTTCCTTGAGCGCGGTAGCGATGGTGGGGTCGTCCTCGTGCAAACCGAACTGCATGCCAGGGAGTCCCACCTTGGACATGCCAGTGCGATACACACTCTGCCCGGTGATGAACGCGGCACGACCAGCGGTACAGGACTGTTCGCCGTAGTAGTCGGTGAATCGGATTCCCTCGTCCGCGATGCGATCGATGTTGGGTGTCCGGTATCCCATGATCCCATCGGAGTAACAGCTGAGATTCGTTATCCCGATGTCATCACCCCACAGGATGAGAATGTTTGGCTTTCCGTTTGGCACCGCTGCTCCCTTCTTGTCCTTGTTGGACTTCTTGGACTTGTTCGACTTGGCCATGTTGCCCACTCGTGTTGGTATGACAGATTCGGCTTGCGTTGTGCTCGCCTCTCACGGTCGCCGGGTCGTGGGGGCCAACCTAGTCTGAGCAAGGTCTTCGATGCCATCCCGATCGGACTGCATTGTGGATCGAGATGTTATGCGGCCTGGCCCGTGGCTTTCGGAGTGGTAGTACGGCCGATTTCTCCGGCGGCGGGCAGCAGAACGATGAGCCCCACAATCCCAGCGACGATGATGAACGTGATCACCCCTGGCGTGTCGGCGAAGTTCTGGCCGCCGACCACCAGGGCAGCGGACAGGTTTCGTTGGGCGGTTCCGAGGCCGAGCACGGATCGAGTGGCTGGCTCTGAACCAGAAGCGAAGTAGCCGACGGCGCCCGAGATGGCGAGGAAGAGCAGGATCGCAACGAAGCCGCCGGTTCCGATGAGATCGACGATGTCGTCGAAGTTCACGATCACGCCGGCGGCGAGCAGCGTAGCGATTGCGATGGTTGAGGTTTGGGTCATCAGCGGTTGGAGACCGGATGCCGCCGACTCGTAGCGCGAGCGGACCAAGAGCCCGATCGCCAAGGGGAGCAGCATCAGGAAGATCAGCGATGAGGCGATGGCCCATGGGTCGACTTCGACCCCACTGATCAGTAGCGGCAGCACGACCGGCATGTAGGCGACGGTGACGACCATGAGGAGAACCATCAGCCCCACCGAGAACGCGAGGTCCCCGTTTGCGGCCGCAGCCAATTTGGGCAAGAACGGTGCGCCTGCGGCCGTGGCCATGATGGTGAGGCCGATGGCGAGGCCCTCCTCCAGGGAGAGCACTTCACCGATTCCCCAACCGATGATCGGCACCGCAACGAAGTTGGCTGCGAGCGCGACAAGCACGAGTCGCGGTGACCGGAGAGGATCGATGATCTGCTTGACGGTGAGGCTGAGACCCATGGCCAGCATCGACGACACAACGAAGACAAGAAGAGACACCTTCAAGATCACACTTAGGATTTCGCCCTCCATGGTGGGGCCTCCTTCTGATTTGCTGGAACTCGAATCCTATGCGGGTGCGCAGCCTCGCTTGATCACCCCGGCCGGGTGAGCGTCGAGCACTGGGTGAGTAGTACCGGTCCTACTGCTTCACCATTCGCACATGAGCCATGTGATCGGTGTCGATGGCATGGGTGTGATCGTCGGGCTCGAGATCGATTTGTAGCCAAGAGACGGTGCCGTTGAATTCGTTGCCCCGTGCCGGATAGTCATCGGTGACGGGCGTGCCGGCGTCGGTGCCGACGTCGAGGGTCTCGTCGAGCGAAATGAGGTAGGGAATCGAATGCTCGGTCCGCCCTGTTCCGACTTCGGTTCCGTCCACGAACAGTACGAGGTCGGCTCCTTTGCCGGCGCCACCGCCGTCGTAGCGGAACTCGGCCCGGATCTGGTGAGTTCCTGCTGTGAGCGGCTCTGGGGCCTCGACGTAAGCGAAGTCGAGTCCGATGAAGTTGTAACAGTATTTGGCCCTGCCCTCCTTGGCGTAGAGGCTCCAACCTCCGAACGCGCCACCTTGGGTTGCGATGACACCGTCGGCACCGTCGTCGGGGACTGAAACTTCGGCCGTGACCGAGTACGACTTGTTCTTCGTGTTCGGCGCGGCGTTCTCCGAGATTCGGCGAGCGTTGCCATCGAAGCGGATCGTGGTTCGACCGGCCATCAGGTCGGGCCGGCCCGCGAGTTCTGGGTTGAACCGTTCAGCGGTGCGGTCATCGATCGGCAACACGTTGTACTTGACCGCTTCGATCAGCCACAGCCGCTGGAGCTCGTGAAGCCTGTCAGGGTGCTCAGCGGAGATGTCGTTCGCTTGGGCCCAGTCGACGGTTGTGTCGTACAGCTCCCAGTTGTCGTCGTCGAAGTCGGGTAGTTCGACCGCGCCGAGCAGCCACGGTGTGCGGTGCTTGGTCACCGCAGTCCACCCGTTGTGGTAGATGCCGCGGTTGCCGAACATCTCGAAGTATTGGGTGGTGTGGCGGTCCTCGGCGTCGGGATCGTCGAAGGTGTACGCGAAGCTGACCCCCTCCATCGGCGACTGCTGCACACCGGCCACAAAGGTCGGCTCGGGCAGACCGGCTGCCTCCAGAATCGTCGGCCCGATGTCGATCACGTGGTGGAACTGCTCCCGCAGTTCGCCCTTGGCGTTGATGCCTTTTGGCCAATGGACGATGGTGCCGTTGCGGGTGCCGCCGAAGTGGGATGCAACCTGTTTGGTCCATTGAAATGGTGTGCACATTGCGCTGGCCCAACCGACGGCGTAGTGGTTGTACGACGTCGGTCCACCGAAATCGTCCATGTGAGACGCCATGAATTCGGGCGTCTCCAGCTCGTTGAAACCGTTGAGCGGGATCATCTCGTTGAACGTGCCCTGCGGCGTTCCTTCCGCGGATGCCCCGTTGTCCCCGATCACGTAGATGAACAACGTGTCGTCCAGGATGTCCAGCTCCTCGAGCGCATCGATCAGCTTGTCGACCTGGGCATCGGTGTGTTCGAGGAATCCTGCGTACACCTCCATCTGACGGGCGAGTACTGGCTTGAGTTCAGCGGGCATCTCGTCCCACGCGGGAATTTCCGGGTTCGGAGCGGTGAGCTCGGCGTCGGTGGGCACTACACCGAGTTCCTTCTGTCGGGCGATGATCTCGTCGCGGACCGCATCCCATCCCTGATCGAACTTTCCCTTGTATTTGTCAGCCCACTCCTTGGGCACGTGGTGAGGAGCGTGGGTTGCTCCCGGTGCGAAATACAGAAAGAAGGGCTTGTCCGGAGCGAACGTCTTCTGCTGCCGCATCCACGACACGCTGCGATCAGCGAGGTCTTCGCTGAGGTGATAGTCGGGGTCGTCAGGCGGTTCGATCGGTGCTGTGCCGTCGATCAGCGCCGGAGCGTACTGATGGGTGTCTCCACCGACGAAGCCGTAGAACTTCTCGAAGCCGGCACCGGTGGGCCACCGGTCGAAGGGTCCGATAGCGCTCGCCTCCCACGGCGGTACCTCATGGCTCTTGCCGAAGTGTGCCGTGCTGTATCCGTTGAGTCGCAGCACTTCGGGAACAGTGGCCTTGTTGTTGGGCCTCACGGCGTTGTAGCCGGGCGCGGCGGTCGCCAGCTCGGTGATCGACCCGAAACCAACAGAATGATGATTGCGGCCGGTAAGAAAAGCCTGCCGAGTCGGCGAGCACAGTGCCGTGGTATGGAATCGGTTGTAGCGCAAACCTCCGTTGGCAAGTCGATCCGCGGCCGGCGTCTCGCATGGGCCGCCGAAGGTGCTCGCCGCACCGAACCCAACGTCGTCGAGCAGCACGACGACAACGTTCGGCGCACCCTCTGGCGGTCGAAGTTGTTCGGTCTTCGGGAAGGCCGTCTCCGGGTCCTTTGCGTCGTAGGTGATCAAACCCGTGTATGGCCGATCGGGAATGGGCAGCACATCGCGTGATCGGGTATCTCGATTGGAATCGGTCATGGTCGAAGTCCTCTGGTGCTCGGCCGAGCCGACAAAAACCAGCCCGGCGTCTCTACCGCGAATCTATCCACTAGGGCGGGGAGTCTCTTCACCCCTCGGGGGTGAGGTCACGATGTTCGGGCCCGGCCGCACAGACGTCGTCTACTACAGTCTCAGACGTGTTCGTCGACGGCGGGGCCTGCGTCGTTTTGGGCCAGTGAAGAAGCGGAGCAGATTCGCCAAACGAGCGATCGGGCTCGGGGTCACCGCTGTCTCGGTCTATCTGGTGATCCCCAGCGTCATAGAGGTATTCAGCTCGTGGCCCGAACTCGAGCGTCTGCGGTCAGGATCATTGGCTCTCATGTCGCTGGCAGTCCTGCTCAGTTCGGCCTGCCTCTGGCTGCTCTACGGGCTCTGCTTGCGCTCAACCGACTGGAAGTTGATGGCCAGCTCCCAGCTGGCTTCATCGGCGGTCTCCAGGATTGTCCCCGGCGGGGCCGCTACCGCAACCGCCGTTCAGTACCGGATGCTCAACGATGCCGGAATCCCCAAACAGTCAGCAGCGACGGGACTCACCGTCGCCACAATCTTGAATTTTGCGGTGTTGTTCTCCCTGCCTGTCTTCTCGGTGCCGGCCATCCTCTTCGGGCCACCGATCGCGCCCCTTCTGCTCAGGGCTGCAGTCGCTGGAGTCATCGGGTTTGTCGCGGTGGCCATCATGGGAGGGTTGTTCTTCCTCTGGGACAAGCCACTGGTCCGGCTGGGGAGCGGCATCGACACCCTGAAGGCCAAGTTGAATCGGGGCGATCCATCGGCCCCGCCTCGTGAGGAGACGTTTCTGGTGGCTCGGGATCTCCTCCGATCACACCTTGCTGACAACTGGCTCGCGGTGGTTCTGGCGAGCCTGGGAAGATGGGGTTTTGAATACCTGGCCCTTGTGATGGCAGTACGCGGTGTGGGGCACGATGAAGTGGGGTCCGTGCTCCTGCTTGCGTTCGTGATGGCATCGCTCCTGTCCAAAGTTCCGTTCACGCCCGGTGGTCTTGGGTTCGTGGAAGCGGGTCTGACCGGCACACTTGCTCTTGCCGGGCTGAGCGCAGGTGACGCCGTCCTCGCCACACTGGCGTTCCGGCTTGTTTCCTATTGGCTTCCGATTCCGCTCGGTGCTCTGGCCTACGCGTATCACGCCCATGGGCTTCGAGCGCGTGGCGTCGAGCCGGAGACACTCTCTGAGCTCGGCCAACACGAGCTCGAGGGTCGCGCCGAGCGGTCGTCTGCGGGTTGACACTCTCGGTCTTCGGGCTTGTCACGAATCCGCTCAGCGAGCTAGGTTTCCCCAATGCTTGGTCCAGTCCAGTTCGTCGCATTCGAATTCGATACCCTCGACCGGTTCG
>JBLYYW010000231.1:0-7426 GCA_048550155.1 Acidimicrobiales bacterium
ACGCAGGGCATGAGGCGAGTGGAGGCAGTGAAACAATGGGTCTAGTGCCGGGTGTTGTTAGTGGTCTTGGGATCACGTTCAAAGAGATCGTCAAGACGGTCGTCAAGGGTGCTGAAACCGTTCAGTACCCGCATGAGAAGGAAGAACCCACCGCACGTGCGCGTGGAGTGATCGCATTGCACGAGGACAACTGCACCTCGTGCATGTTGTGCGCGCGGGAATGCCCCGACTGGTGCATCTACATCGAGGGTCACAAGGAGCTTGCGCCACCGCGTCGCCCCGGGGGCAAGCCTCGCAGCGTCAACAAGCTGGACCGTTTCGACATCGACTTCTCGCTCTGCATGTACTGCGGAATCTGCGTGGAGGTTTGCCCGTTCGAAGCGCTGTTCTGGAGTCCCGAATACGAGTACTCCGAACTGAAAATCGCCGATCTCCTTCATGACAAGACCAAACTCGGAAAGTGGATGACCACTGTGCCCGAGTTCGAGGCGTACGAGGCCGGGGCTGAAGTAAAGGCCAAGAAGGTCCCCGCACTGGAGGCGAAGTAGTTGCTCGGATCCCTCGTCTTCGCCCAGAACGCCAGCTGTGACCTGGATGCCAACGCCAACTGTTGGGATCTTCCGGCAAATATTGCGTTCTATGTGATTGCCATCATTGCGGTAGGTGCCGCGCTGCGGATGGTGACCACGAGCAATGTGGTGCACAGCGCGTTGTACCTGCTGGTCGTCCTTGCTGCTGTCGCAGCGGTCTACATCCTGCTTGGTGCCGAGTTCGTCGCTGTCACACAGGTCCTGGTCTATATCGGGGCCATTCTGGTTCTGCTGCTCTTCGGCGTCATGTTGACGCGCGCCAAACTCGGCGGGGACGAAGATCTGAACTACGAGCAGCGGTGGATCGGTCTCGGCATCTCAACACTTTTGTTTGTTGTCATGGCGTACAGCGTGTGGGAGGAGTACGGGACCGACCGCTCCTCCAAACTGGTGGGGTACGAGCCTCAACGAACCGCGGTTGTCGCTGACTCGATCTTCAGCACCTACATCGTTCCCTTCGAGGCCGTGTCCGTGCTTCTACTCGCCGCCCTGATCGGCGCCGTCGTCGTGGCGAGGAGGGACTAGTCATGTACCTCACCCAGTTCCTCATGCTCGCAGCCGTTCTGTTCTGCATCGGCGTCTATGGAGTGCTCACCAGGCGTAACGGGGTGATGGTGCTCATGAGCATCGAGCTCATCCTCAACGCAGTGAACATCAACATGGTTGCATTCGGAGTCTTCAACGCCTCCGATGGTGCCGCCCAGGTTGGTGGGTCCGTGTTCGCACTTTTTGTCATAGCTGTGGCCGCGGCTGAGGTTGGCGTCGGCCTTGCGATCGTCCTTCTGATCTACCGCAACCGTCGCAGCATCGATGTTGCCGAAGCCAGTCTGATGAAGGGCTGATCGCATGTCGCTGTTTGCTGCCGCTGCTGCGGAGACGTTCCAGCCCGAGTCGGTGTGGTTTGGTCGGGTGTGGATCGTTCCCGCGCTGCCCGCACTCTCGTTCCTCCTCATTCTGTTGTTCGGCAAGCGGTTCAAAACTCAGGTCCACTGGGTAGGCCTCGCCACCGTCGGGCTTGGACTGGTGATCAGCTCAGTCACCGCCTTCACCTGGATAACTCAGTATGAGGACGAACAATCCCACCACGGTTCCGAAGAGGGATTCGTCGGCGACGGCATTGTCACCACGACCGACGAGGCTGAAGAGAGTGACGCCGCCAAAGGATCAGGCCAAGGCTGCCTGAACGACGCCAACACCCGCGAGCCCGAGGACCTCTACGCGGTCGGTACGGAATATGCAGCCGGAAGTGCCATCACCCAAGAACTGGCCGTCGACGCAGGTGACGAAGGCGGCAAAGGGGAACACATCAAGGCCGAAGCTGTGGTGCGGTGCCTCGACTGGTTCTCGGTTGGTGCCTTCGATGGCGACACGGCGTCAGGGTCCGACACGCTGAACTTCAGCATCGGAACCATCGCCGACGGTCAGAGCATCATGATGCTCTTCGTCGTCACATTCATCTCGTTCCTGGTCCATCTGTTCAGCGTCGAGTACGTCAAAGGTGACCGACGTTATGTGCACTATTACGCCTTCCTCAGCCTGTTCACCGCAGCCATGCTGTTCATGGTGCTGTCGTCCAGCACCCTCCAGCTCATCGTGGGTTGGGAGCTGGTCGGCGTGTGCTCCTTCGCATTGATCGGCCATTGGTGGGAGGACAAACCCAACTCAGATGCAGCACTCAAGGCGTTCCTGACAAACCGAGTGGGCGACATCGGTCTTCTGGTGGGAATGATCGTGCTGTTCTTCGGCGCGGGCCAGACCTTCGACATCATGACGATCAACTATGAAGCAGTGCATGGTGGCCTCAGCCAGACCACGATGACGGTCGCCAGCCTGTGCTTGCTCACCGCCGTGATGAGCAAATCGGGGCAGTTCATCCTGCACACTTGGCTGCCGGACGCCATGGCCGGTCCCACTCCGGTCTCAGCGCTGATCCACGCCGCCACCATGGTGGTAGCCGGCATCTACATGGTTGGCCGTCTATATCCAGTGTTCTGGGAGGGCATGTACATCGAGGGCTCGCCCGTGAACCCGCTTGCGTTCGTCGGTGCCCTCACCGTTGTTGGCGGCGGCGCCCTGGCGTTCGTGCAGAACGACGTGAAGAAAGTGCTGGCCTACAGCACGGTCTCACAGCTCGGATACATGGTGCTGGCGCTCGGAGTCGGTGCCTGGACCGCAGGCATGTTCCATCTTTTCACCCACGCCTTCTTCAAGGCGTGCCTGTTCCTCGGGGCGGGCGCCCTCAGCCACGCCTGTCATCACAGCTTCGACATGAAGGCTGAGATGGGGGGGCTGCGAAAGAAGATGCCGGTCACCTTCGTCACGTTCATGATCGGCACACTTGCCCTGGTGGGTGTGTTCCCGTTCGCGGGCTTCTGGAGTAAGGACGAGATTCTGGTCGGGACCGGCGGCTTCCCGAGCACCAACGCCAACGGCAACTACACCCTGCTCCTGATCATGGGACTGATCGGTGCCGCCATGACGGCGGGCTACATGACCCGTGCCATTTGGCTGATCTTCTTCGGCGAGTACCGGGGCCACGTCGAACCACACGATCCGCCGATGGTCATGAAACTTCCGCTGATCATCTTGGCCACCTTCGCCGTCTTCGCCGGATTCCTGAACTTCCCGGCCGATTGGTTCGGCGGTTTGGGCGAACGGTACGGCCTCAAGTTCGAACAATGGTTCGAACCGGGCGGTGGCACGGTCTTCCCCGTCATCGGACACGGAGATTCAAACCTCGCACTCGCCGTCATCGCCAGCCTGATCGGGATCGGCACCGCAGCGCTCGTTTGGATTTATTACCAGAAGCTGTATGCCACCGATCCAGCCGCGACTGAGGTCACCGACGGATTGCGCAGCAGGAACAAGCTGGCCGCAGCCGGCTACAACCTCTTGGAGAACAAGTACTACCTCGATCACCTCTACACCGGGGCGATCGTCGGAGCCACGATCGGCCCGATCGCCAAGGCCGCGTACTGGGTGAATCAGAACATCATCGACGAAGTCATCAACATCGTCGGAAGGACCAACACGGCCCTGGGGCGGGCGGTGTACCGCTTCATCGATCAAGGCGTCATCGATGGAACCGTCAACCTGTCCGGTGAGGGAGCCTCCGAATCCGGCGGGCTGCTCCGCAAGATACAAACGGGCCGAATCCGCCAATACGCAAGTCTTATGTTCGGTGCCGCCACGGTGCTGGCAGCAATCTTCATCGTGGCGATCTAGGGAGAAAATGTGATGACAGACTTTCTAAACGACTGGGGAATCAGCCTCCTCGTCTTCCTGCCATTGGTGGGTGCCCTGGTGATGATGTTCATCCCCGGAAAGGACGAAGAGAGCCACAAGACGATCGCATTGGTCACCACCCTGGCCACGGCCGTGGTCGGTGTGCTGCTGTTCTTGGAGTTTGATTTCGACAACGCCAACGCCCTTCAGTTCGACGTGAACACGCCGTGGATATCGATCGTCAACGCCAACTACCACGTCGCAATGGACGGGATCAGCCTTCCGCTGATCGCTCTCACCTTGCTCATCGTGCCCCTCGTGATCATCTACAGCTGGAACCACATACCGGCCCCAGGGAACCCGAAGATTTTCCTCATGCTGATCCTGGTCTTGCACACCGGCATGCTGGGAAGCTTCGTGGCCCAGGATCTGGTGTTGTTCTTCGTGTTCTTCGAAGTGGTCCTGCTGCCCATGTACTTCATGATCGGAGTGTGGGGAGGGGAACAGCGCCTGTACGCCGCCATCAAGTTCTTCCTCTACACATTGTTTGGTTCGGCCCTGATGCTGGTGAGTTTCCTGGCCCTGTACTGGAACGCAGGGAGCACCACCTTCGACATGGTCGGACTCGCCCAGCAGGTTGCCGCACGGGACATCTCACTGACCACCCAGGTACTGATCTTCGGCGGCATGTTCCTCGGCTTTGGCATCAAGGTGCCAATGTTTCCGTTCCACACGTGGCTGCCCGATGCCCATACGCAAGCCCCAACCCAGGGTTCTGTCATTCTGGCTGCGGTCCTGCTGAAGCTCGGTACCTACGGTTTCGTGCGAATCGCAATCCCGATCCTGCCCGAGGCCGCCGTCGAGTGGGCCCCGTGGATCGGCCTGCTGGCCGTGATCGGCATCATCTACGGTGCCCTCGGCTGCTTGGCCCAGACCGACATGAAACGGCTGATCGCCTTCTCCTCGGTCGCCCACATGGGTTACGTGATGCTCGGTATCGCCACGCTCACCCCGTTCGGCATCAACGCCGCCATCTTCGGGATGGTCGCACACGGGTTGATCACCGGCATGTTGTTCTTCATCGCAGGATCGGTGAAGGAGCGGTACCACACACTCGAGATCAAACGTCTCGGCGGACTTCTGGTCCAGGCTCCCCGGATGGGTTGGATTCTCGGGTTCTGCGTCATGGCCTCGTTGGGATTGCCCGGTCTCGCCGGCTTCTGGGGTGAGTTTCCGGCCATTCTTGCTGCGTACAACCCCGCCGAGGGTGTGAGCCAGACGCTGTTCCGGGTGTACATGGTGATCGCCGCGATCGGCACCGTCTACGCCGCCGGCTACCTGCTCTGGCTTCTCCAGCGCACGGCGTTCGGCACACCCAGCGAAGAATTCGCCGACGATCCGCACATCCACGATGTCGTTCCGACCGAGTGGATCGCGTGGACTCCACTGCTCGTCCTCATCGTCGTGTTCGGGTTCGTGCCCGGAATCATCTTCGGAATCACCAACCCGGCAGTTGTTGAAGGCCTCCAGGCGCTCGCCCGCTAAGGACCACGATGCTCTCCCTCCTCGCTCAGATCGATCAGCCGCCCTTCGTACGGCCAGACATCGACTGGCACGCGGTCGCGCCCGAGCTGCTGTTGCTTGGCCTGGGGGCGCTCGTCACCACCCTCGATCTGGTTTTCCTCGACCGCATCAGGAAGTACATGCCGACCATCACGGGCCTGGCGTTCCTGATCCCCTTGATCCCGATCCTCACGTTGTGGAATCAGAGCGAAGACCTTCCCAGGGTGATGTTCGATGGCGCCTACGTTGTCGATCGGTATTCGCTGGCATTGAAGATCCTGTTCTTGTTGTCTGGCTACGTCGTCGTGCTGCTCTCCACCGACTACATGGCCGAGGGCGACTACTACGACAGCGAGTTCTATCAGCTGATCTCGGCCTCGGTTCTGGGCATGGTCGTCATGAGTTCCGCCCGTGACCTCATCACGATCTTCGTCGCCTTGGAGCTGATCTCGATTCCGGCCTATCTCATGGCAGCGTGGCGCAAACGAGATCTCAAATCGAACGAGGCCGGCCTCAAGTACATGCTGATGGGCGTCTTCGCGAGCGCCATCATGCTGTACGGCATGAGCATTCTCTACGGTGTATCCGGAAGCACAAAGCTGGCCGACATCGCCTCGGCCGACATCATGAGCGCTGGCACTCGGCCCATCGTAACCCTGGCGATCGTGTTCACGGTTGTCGGATTCGGCTTCAAGGTCAGTGCGGTCCCGTTTCACACCTGGGCACCTGATACCTATGAGGGAGCACCCACTCCACTGACCGCCTTCTTGGCCGTCGCGTCGAAGGCGGCCGGCTTTGTGGCCCTGATCAACGTTGTGCTGGTGGCGCTGCCATCGCAGTCCGATGTCGTGCAGCCGCTCATGTGGGTGTTGTCGGCCGTCACCATGACAGTCGGCAATCTCATCGCGATCCGCCAGACCAACATCATCCGGATGCTGGCCTACTCCGGCGTGGCCCAAGCGGGATACATGCTTGCCCCGCTGGCGGTCTATGGCGAACAGTTCAACGAGACCAACCCGGCCAACGCCATCGTCAACTACCTCCTGGTGTACGCCGCAATGAACTTGGGAGCGTTCGCCGTCGTCTTGCTGGTCGCCCGCAAGACGCGGTCGGGTGAAATCAGCAGTTACGCCGGTCTGATGAACTACGCCCCGGGCTTGGGGGCTGCCATGACGATCTTCTTGTTCTCGTTGGCGGGTATTCCACCGGTTGGTGGCTGGTGGGCCAAGTTCCAGATCTTCAACGTCCTCACGCAGAACACGTCGTTCTTCGGCATAAGCCTCGCGGTGATCGCTGCCGTCAACAGCGTGATTGCGGCGTTCTACTACTTGAACGTCGCGAAACAAATGTGGTTCATGCCCGAACCAAACCAAGATCACACGCCGATCCGCATGCCGGCTCCTCTGGCGACCGCGTTGGCCATCACCGTGGTGGCAACGATCGTGTTCGGCATTCTGCCCGGAATCACCGGCGACCTCAGCGACTTCACCAACCTCGCCGCCCGATAGTCTCGTCTCTCTGGGAGCCTCCCATCACCCCATAGGCTTGCCGGGTGGAGCGATTCGACCAGTACATGGAACGGGTACTCTACGGCCCAGATGGCTTCTACACCACTGGTCGAGGGGTCGCAGGCCGTCGCACCGGTGACTTCATCACCAGCCCCGAAGTTGGACCGCTGTTCGGTCGCCTGATCGGGCGGTGGCTCGACTCGGTGTGGGACGACGCCAAACGTCCGGCCCGGATGCCGGTGATCGATTTGGGTTCGGGACCGGGCACTCTCGCCAGGGCCATCGAGCGGTCCGATCCTCGATGCCTCGGTTCGCTCGAGATAACCAGTGTGGATTTGGCAGATCCGAATGAGACGCCATCCGCTCTCGAGGGTTCGATCGTCATCGCCAACGAGCTGCTCGACAACATCCCGTTCCGATGGGTCCGCTCCGAGGCAGGCGCGTGCACCGAGGCCTTCGTGCACAACGGCGAGCTGGTGTGGGAAGCGATTGAGATCGAAATCGATGCTGTCGGCGAGTTTCCTCTGATCGAGCAGGCGG
>JBLYYW010000232.1:0-7337 GCA_048550155.1 Acidimicrobiales bacterium
CCTGGCAGCTGCGTTCTGGCCGGGCCCTTTGACCATGGTCGTACCCAAGTCCGATGTGGTGTTCGGCTCGGTTACCGGCGGATTGGACTCCGTCGGGCTTCGGAGCCCAGCACACCCGATCGCAGCAGAGATACTGCGGCGACTGGGCCGCGGACTCGCCGCACCCTCGGCGAACCGCTACGGACATGTGAGTCCGACCAGCGCTCGTCATGTTCTGGATGATCTCGGAGGGCGGATCGAAGCAGTACTCGATGCCGGGTCCAGCACTGTCGGGGTGGAGAGCACGATCGTCGAGGTGGCGGTCGACGGCAAAGTTGAACTGCTGCGGAGAGGCGCGATCACCGTCGATCAAATCTGTGACGTCGTCGGAGCGGACATCGTCGACCGCACCGTCGGCCCTGTGCGGGCGCCGGGAATGGTTCTCAGTCACTACGCACCCACTGCTCCGGTCGAAGTTGTCGAAGTTGACGATCTCAGCAACCGGGTCCTCGCGCTCGATGCATCCGTCTTGGTGATCTCGTGTGTTCCGGTAGACCACAAGCGGGTGGTCGTGCTGGAGGGGGATCGGGCGTTCGCAGCTGGGCTCTATGATGCCCTGCGACAGGGTGATGATCCGGAGGTCTCGGCCGTGATCGTTGTTCCGCCGATCCGTGGTGAGCTTGCTCCTGCAATCAGGGATCGGCTGACCCGGGCTGCGCATCGCGAATAGCCAGCACCAGTCCCAGGATCACCAAAGGGGTTCCCAGGAACGCGAGGGGAGGGGGAACTTCGTCGAAGATGAGCCATGTCAACGCAGATGCAACGATCGGCTCACTCAACAATGCGAGGCTGACAAGCACACTGCCAATTCGACCGAGCAACAGATTGAGGATGGTGTGTCCCCCCAATTGTGGGCCGGCGATCATGCCGCCGATGGCGAGCCAGGTTGTGGTGTCGAACCCTGTGAGCGATCGACCGCCGATCAGCGCAATCGGCAACATGGTTGCCGCAGCAACCGCATACACGACTGGGGCGTAGATCCCGGTGTCGAGCTCGTTTCGAACCCGGTCGCCGATCAGCAGGTAGGCCGCCATACAGGCGGCTCCGACCAGCGCCAGACCGTCCCCACCCAAACCTTCACTGAGATCGCCCCTGAACAGGTCTCCTCCCGCCAGAACTGCGACACCTGCGACAGCCAACAGCACTCCGAGCACGGTGCCGGGCCCCGGTGGCCGACCCCGCAGCCAGTGCCAGCCGACGACGAACATCGGAGCGGTTGACACCAACGTCACCGAGGCAGCAGTTGAGGTCATCTCGAGCGATGCCAGCCACGTCACGAAGTGCAGCCCCAGCGCACCACCGGCAGCTCCAAGAGACAGCCAGACCCTTTTGGTCTGTGCGCCCACCGCTGGCTGGGTGAGCGCCCGCGGTGCCAGAACGACCGCCCCGCCAAGACATCGCCAAAAGGCGAGTGCAACTGCGGGCGCAGCTGCGTACTCGACCAAGACCGCTGACGACGCGATCGACACCACCGCGACGACCAAAAGGCCGGAATCTACCGGCCCGATGGGACGGGTGGGACGAGAATGCGAAGGAGGTGGAATCAGCCGAGCGTACTGAGGGTCCGCTGTTCCGGCCGCACCCTTCGGTCGTGGTCATCGGCAAGGCTCCATGGCCTGTTGTGAGCCTGCCTGTGGGTTCTACCATGACAGCGTGACGTCCAATGCATCTGGCCCTCAACTCGTGATCATGGCCGCCGGCCTGGGAAGCCGTTTCGGAGGCGTCAAGCAGCTCGCCAGGGTGGGTTCGGGCGGTGAGGCGTTCCTGGATTTCAGTATCAACGACGCGATCGCAGCAGGGTTTGGTGAGATCGTCCTGATCGTTCGAACCGAGATCGAAGCTGATGTTCGCGAGCACATGGTCCGGCAACACCCGGATCTGGAGATTGTGTACGTGTGCCAGGACCACCTCGGTCCGCCACGAGACAAGCCCTGGGGAACCACCCATGCGGTCCTGAGCGCAGCTCGTGCAATCAATGCCCCGTTCTCGGTGATCAACGCTGATGACTACTACGGCAAACACACCTTTGAACTCGCCTTCGAAGAGCTGACGAGCAGCGCCCCCGGCCGGGCCGCCAATGTTGCGTTCGAGATGGGAAAGACAGTCCCTCCGCGTGGTGCGGTGACCCGGGCGGTCGTTCAGATCGACGCGGAGGTCTTCACCGGTCTGGTGGAAACAGAAGGATGTGAGCGGCTCGTTGACGGTTCCCTGGTAGCTGGAGATCAGGTGGTGAGCGAAGACACTCCTGTCTCAATGAACTTCTGGTGTTTCGACCCGTCGGTTCTCGGCCAATTCCAAGACCAGTGGGATCAGTTTCTCGACACCAATCGGAACGACCCCAAAGCAGAGGCCCAGTTACCTACCATGGTGAACGATCTCATCAACAACAATGAGCTGACCGTTGCCGTCGTGAGATCGCCGGAGAAGTGGATCGGAATCACCAACCCCGAAGACCTCGAACTGGCCATCGCGGAATTGGCCTCCCGCTAGTTCTCCGGGCGTACGCTCGGTTCTCATGAACGCTCGGATCGGCGACGCCAACGCGGCCTTCTCTGTGACGCTGGTCGATCAGTGGATTGAATGTGGACTGAGGGCAGCGTTCGTCGCTCCTGGCTCTCGCTCAACACCATTGGCGGTGGCTCTCGCTGAACGGACTGAGATCCGCCTCGAGGTCTTTCACGACGAGCGGTCCGCTGGCTTCGCGGCCTTGGGGTGGGGCCTCGCCACCGGGACCCCTGCGGTGGTTCTGTGCACATCTGGCACCGCGGCGACACACTTCCACGCCGCCGTTGCCGAAGCAGGGCTGAGCTGTGTCCCCATGTTGGTCTGTACTGCGAATCGCCCGCCCGAACTCTGGGGTGTAGGAGCCCCCCAGACCATCGACCAGACCGATCTCTACGCCAGCAGTGTCAGGGCGTTCCTGCGCCCCGGACCACCGGATGAGTTCGAGCCTTCCGAGGCCCGCCACATCGCCAATCAGGCCTGGAAATCGGCTGCGTCTCGCCGGAATCCGGGACCGGTTCACATCGACCTGAGTTTCCGAGAACCCCTGCTGGGGGCGGCCCGGAGTATCGGCAGGCCCTTACCTCCGTCCGACCTAGACACGCCCCGCGTCGCGTCCGCCGATCAGATCTCGATGGTCGCCGATCGAATAATGCGAGCGGGAGCAGCCCGAGCCGGGGTCATTGTCGTCGGCAGGGGCGAGAGTTCGCCCGCCGCGATCGCCGAGCTTTCGGCCAGCCTCGGGTGGCCGGTGATCGCCGATCACCGGAGCGGTCTGCGCAACGGGACTGCACTTCGGTTCCACGACCACTTGCTGCGTCACTCCCACCCGTTTCAGAACGACACCGAACGAATCCTCCGATTTGGCGAACCATTGTCGAGCAAGGCACTGGCGGGCTGGATCAAGGCCAAGGCGGAGGACCCCGTCGCCGTCACCGGCTTCGAGCCATGGACCCGGACGATCAACCCAGAGCTGGCGGTCGGCAACCGGCTACCGGAGTACGGTGCCGCCGAGGCGCTCATGAACGAACTCAGGCTGCGTGCGACCGAGCCCGTACAAGGGTGGCGGCAGCGGTGGTCCGATGCAGATGCTCACGTGCTCGAACGTCTCGGGCCCAACTTGTCCGATCCCACCACCGAACCTGGGGCAGCCGCTGCGGCTATCGCCGCTGTACCTCCCGGGGGAGCGCTGGTGGTCGCCTCTTCGATGCCGATTCGCGACGTCGAGTGGTACGGACCGGATCGTTCGAACATCACCGTCTACTGCAATCGCGGCGCCAACGGGATCGACGGCGTGATTGCAACCGCCATCGGTGTTGCGACAGCCGGGGCTCCCACAGTGTGCCTGGTCGGAGACGTTGCGTTCCTCCACGATCAGTCGAGCCTGACCGCGTTGCGGCGACGTTCGATCGACCTCACCATCGCGGTCATCGACAACGACGGTGGCGGGATATTCAGCATGCTGCCCCAACATGATCGACTCGACTCCGAGACCTACGAGCTGCTGTTCGGCACCCCCCACGGCACAGACATCATTGCGCTGGCCCAAGCTCACGGCATTTCCGTCACTTCGTACGCAGGACCGGCTCACCTGACACCCGACGGGGTGCGTGTAGCCGTGGTGGCCACCAACCGGGAGACCACCAACACACTACGGAAATCATTCACCACCTCACGGGGCGGTGAATCTAGGGGCGCAGAAGGGCGCTGAGCATCGCCTGGAATTTGGCCCGAGTCTCACTGAGTTCTGCCGCAGGATCGGAGTCTGCGACCACTCCCACCCCAGCCCACAGCCGTGCCGTCGTGCCTTCGATCTGTGCGCTTCGGATGCCAACCGCGAACTCACCGTTGCCATTCCCGTCGAGCCAGCCGACGGGCCCGGCATAGCGACCCCGCTCCATGCGCTCCATCGACGTGATGAGTTCGAGTGCACGGTGCTGAGGTTGACCACCCACGGCCGGTGTGGGGTGGAGCGCACTCACCAGCTCCAGGGCGCTGGCCGGTGGCGATGACAGTCGACCTTCTACGCGTGTGCCGAGGTGATGGACGTTGGCAAGGGTGACAATGGTCGGTTCCGGCTCGGCGTCGACGAAGCTGCAGAACGGCAGCAGTCTGTCGAGCAGCCAGTCGATCGTGATGCGATGCTCCCACCGGTCTTTGTCGCTGGCGAGGAGCCGGGCCGAACTGCGCTGGTCCTCCGCAGGGTCCGAGGAACGTGGTGCGGTGCCGGCCAGCGGATGGGCTCGGACCAGTGACTCGATCCGCGACACCAGAAGTTCCGGGGATGCACCGATGAACCCATCCACGCTGAACAGAATGGCGTTCTGGTAGCTCCGGTAGAGCCGGTCGAGTGCGTAGGCCGGATCGATGGGGTGATCGGTTCGCAATACGAGTTCTCGAGCGAGCACCGCCTTGTCCAAGTCGCCGGCCGCGATTCGCGATCGTGCGAACTCGACCACCTCGTCCCGCCAGATCTCGGGGGGGAGTGTGGACACGAGGTCGAAGCTGGTTGGCTCTGGTCCCTCGGGTACTCGGCGGGCGCCCGCGGCACGCATGCGCTGTAGGGCCGTTTCGAGATCAACCGGTGCGCCACCGTCTGCGACCACAGTGATCCAGCGTCGACCGTCGGAGGCTTGCCCGAGGGTGATTTCAGGAACGACCAGTGAGCTCAGCGCCTGTCGGTCGAAGGCGAGCGCACCGAACCCGACTGGTCCGGTTCCGTAACCCGAAGCTGTCGACGCGTCATCGATCTCGATAGCGGAAAGCTGCTGCATCGCCTCTCCGGCCGCGTCGAGGCCGGCGACCTGGATGCGGTGGGCTTCACCCAAGCCGGCGAACTGGACCCCGTCGCGGCTCCACAAGAGGCCTGTTCTCGAACCGATGGCAACGGGATCGGGGATCGTGTCGAGCGTCAGCGAGGTGGCGATCACCAGCTCTACCGTAATGCCCCGGGGGCAAGGGCTCTCACCCCGGACCGGCTGACATCGAGTCTTCGAAACCCAGATCTAGACCACGACGACGTCCTCATCATCGCCGATCAGGTTCCGGTAGATCAGGGCGCCCACCACACCACCGATGATCGGCGCAACCCAGAACAGCCAGAGCTGCTCGAGGGGTAGCGTTGCGCCGTCTCCGAAGATCGCAGCGATCACTGCCTGCGACGTGGAGCGGGCCGGGTTGACGCTGGTGTTCGTCACAGGGATGCTGATCAGGTGGATGAGGGTGAGAGCGAGGCCAATGGCCAGCCCGCCAGCCGCTGCGGTGGCCTTCTTCGCAGTGGCGCCGAGAATGACGATCAGGAAACCCGCCGTCAGCACGATCTCGGTCAACAGCGCCGCAGCAAGGCTGAAGCCACCCGGCGACCCGTTGGATCCATAACCGTTGGTTGCGAATCCACCATTTGCGGCATCTCCGATCTCGAAGCCCGACTGTCCAGAAGCGATCAGGTAGATCGTGAGCCCTGCGAGGAGTGCACCAACCACCTGTGCACCGATGTAGCCCAGTGCCTTGGACGACTCGAACCGGCCACCGGCGACCAGGCCCAGCGTGACCGCGGGATTGAAATGCCCACCCGAGACATGGCCGACCGCATACGCCGCGGTCAGGACCGTCAACCCGAAGGCCAAGCTGACCCCCAGGAAGCCCAGCCCGAGGCTGGTGCCGTTGCCACCGGTGCCGAAGTCGGCGGCGAGAACTGCAGCGCCACAACCTCCTAGAACCAGCCAAAACGTTCCGAATACTTCTGCGGCAAGTGCCTTGGTGTTCATGTGTCGTCCTCCATGAGCAAAATGGGTCGAGCCATCTGCAACGTCACGATCGCCCGAGATTGTCCTCCCAGTAGAGCACTCAAGCTTAGGAAAGGCCTAAACATGGCTCAGCCGACTCTCAGAAAGCCTGACGGGAGGTCTGACCGACTCGGATCTGGGCCACACTGGAGACGTGGACAAGACCATCGAGGCAGTTGTGAGGGCTGACACCGAGTGCGTGCAAGAGGTTCTGTGTGACCTCATGACATACCAGCACTGGCTCGACCTCGTAGACCACGTCGAGCCGGCTCCCGAGGCCGATGGGGACAACGGTCCGTCGTTCTTCGTCACGCTCATCGCCAAGATCGGCCCGTTCGCACGGCGCAAGCGTTTGCGCATGGTGCGCGTCGATTCTGGCAACGACGGAGCCACATTCGAGCGGCGCGAAACCGACGACCGTCAACACTCGTCGTGGGTGCTCGGCGCTCACGCCCGCGCCGGAGATCCAACGGTGGTCACCATGCGTTTGGCCTATGGGGGTGGGCTCTGGTCCGATGTTCTCGAGGGAGTGCTGGAGAGCCAAATCGACGGCGCCGCCGCCGGGCTGGCCCTCTACGCTCAGCGTCACCGCGGAGCTGGATCCTGACGGGCGTCCTATGGCCGACGTGACTGCGCTGGCGATGCCAGCCACCCCCACCTTCGTCGACATTTTGCAGGCGGAGTGGGAGCGGGGTGCGGCCGTGGCTGTTATCGATCATCGGCTCGGCGGGCCCGAACTCACTCGGGTCCTGGACATGCTCGCACCCACTGAGGTCATCGATTCAGATGGCGAGCGAACCCGTCGCAGTTCGGGCCGACGCACCGAAGACGGTGATGCGCTGATTGTTGCGACGAGTGGTTCGACCGCTTTCCCCAAAGGCGTTGTGCTCACCCATGAAGCGGTGCAGGCTTCGGCCGACCTCACCTCTCGGCGGCTGAAGATCGATTCATCGGACCGATGGTTGTGTTGCTTGCCGGTGGCCCATATCGGGGGCTTGTCAGTGATCACCC
>JBLYYW010000233.1:0-5127 GCA_048550155.1 Acidimicrobiales bacterium
ACCTCGGTGATCTCGACCACGCGTCGGCTGCCGTCCCGCATTCGCGAGAGCTGAATGATCAGGTCGAGTGCAGACGCGACCTGCTCCCGAATAGCGCGTACCGGCAAATCCATACCGGCCATGAGCACCATCGTCTCCAACCGGGAAATCGCGTCGCGTGGCGAGTTGGCGTGCAGAGTGGACAGCGATCCTTCGTGACCGGTGTTCATTGCTTGCATCATGTCCAGTGCCTCGCCACCCCGGACCTCACCGACCACGATGCGGTCGGGCCGCATACGAAGCGAGTTCCGGACCAGTTCGCGAATCGGGACCGCACCCCGGCCCTCGATGTTCGCCGGCCTGGATTCCAACCGAATCACGTGGCGCTGACGAAGCTTGAGCTCCACGGCGTCCTCGATCGTGACGATGCGCTCGTCGCCGGGAATGAACGAACTCACGACGTTCAGCATCGTTGTCTTGCCTGTTCCGGTACCGCCGGAGATCAGGATGTTTCGCTTGCCACGCACGCAGGCATCGATGAACTCGACCGATTGGTCGTTCAAGGTGCCCATCTCGGCCAGTTTCTCAGCCGTGAAGACGTGGTCGGAGAACTTTCTGATGGTCAGCATGGGCCCGTCAACCGAAAGCGGTGGAATCACAGCGTTCACTCGGGAGCCGTCGGGAAGACGCGCGTCCACCATTGGCGACGACTCATCTATTCGACGACCGACCGCGCTCACGATTCGCTCGATTACCCGACGGAGATGCTCGATCGCAACGAACCTTGAGTCGGTGAGGTAGAGACGGCCGGCGCGCTCGATATAGATCGAGTCGTCTCCGTTGACCATGACTTCTGTGACCTCGGGATCTGCCATGTATTGCTCAATCGGACCTAGGCCAAGGATGTCAGCGGCGATTGATTGAACCAGTTCATGTCGCTCATCGTTGCTGAGCTGGCCGAACTCGTTCTCGATCAGAAGGTCCAGCTCTTGAACAACGTGACTCTGGAGCTGCTGCTCGCTCAGGTTGGGATCAAAGAGCCTCTGGCCGAGCCGCTCGAACAACGCCTCGCTGGTCCTTACTCGCAGCGCAGCTGTTGGATCCGAATACCTCAGGTCGCCACCAGCAGTCGTGGGTCTCGCCTTGGGGCCATCGCCGTTCTCGGCAACCTTGAGGATCGAGCGCAGATCACTGCGCTTCGCTCCGTTTGTCTGTTTCAGACGCTCACCGATACCCATTAGGAATCCTTCCGCTTGAACCAACTAGTAATCCGACCGCCATTGGGTTCCGCTCGTTCAGGAGCGAAGAAGTCGACCATCTGTTCCAACGGCCTCATCGCTTTGTCACGGCGCTCCCCGACTATCATCGGGATTCCCTCGTTGGTGGACATTGGGAACTGGCGGGAACCGGGGATCTGAAAATCGGCCGGCAGACCGATTGTCTCTTCGATCTCAGTGGCGGAGAGGCCAACTCGGGCATCGGATCGATTGATCACGAGGTGCCTTCGCGGACCGTACATGCCAATGGCGTCGAGCGCATCGAGTTGTTTCTTGACCGAGCGAATCGCAGGAACATCGGGTGTGGCCACGAAGATGACATCGGATGCGAGTTCCATGGCGACGAGCGAAGCCTCGTCAACCCCGGCCGAGGTGTCGATGACGACCATGGCGAATTCGTCGATCAACGCACCGACGGTTCGTTTGATCTGGTCGTCACGCAAGTCACTCGACTCGGCGAAGGACTGAGGGGCAGCGAGTATCGCAAGTCCGGTCTCGTGCTGGGTCAGAAAGACCTTGAGAGCGGTGCGCTCGTTTTCGCTGATTGCCGAGGCGTCAGCGATTGAGTGCTCGGGTTCCAAACCAAGTGCGGAAGGAACATCACCGAATTGTGTGTCGAGGTCAACGAGCAGGACATGGCCGGGGTAGCGCTTCGCTGCTCCAGCAGCAAGATTCGTGGAAATCGTCGTCTTGCCAGATCCGCCCTTGGGGCCAGCGACAACGATAACTCGACGAGGTGGGCCACTCCCACGCTCAATCAAGCCGCGCTGGCGCTCTGCCACGAGCGTCAAGACGTCACCCATCGAGGCTCGTAGCTCTTCGTCGGTGGCGTCAAGGTCGAGCACGTCGCGGGCACCAGCTCGCAGAATGGTCACCACGTCATCAGGACTCCGGTCAGCGACCAGAGCGAGCACGCCAATACCGGGATCACGGCGGTCGATATCGGCGGCCAGTATCGCCGCGTCCTCCACCTCGAGTCCCGCAAGAACGACCACGCTCGGGGTGGCCGCACAGATCTCGAGTACTGCGACCCCAGGCTCGCGCCACTCGTTCGACCAGACCCGCCGAACGGCGAGCTCCTCAGCGTACAGCTGGAGAAGTCGCTCTTCGATCACCGCGTCTGCCGCTACGACGGTGATGCTCCTCATGGTGAGACCGTTAGCGAATCGGGCTCGTCGTAGACGTTGCCGCGGGTGATCTGCTCGGTGGGGTTCTCGGGTACGTCGGAGCGCTCCAGGGCAACGTAGATGCGACCGAACTCCTGTGTGAAGACGACACGCTCGGCATCCGCCGGATCAATCGCCAAGGTCACGAAGACGTTGTCTGCGGGGGCATTGTTGAGCCGATCCTTGTCCTCATCGTCGTCGTTCAGCCCTCCCGATGCCGCTGATTGCTGGACGGCGGTCACGAGGGCCTTGCGCAGAATGATCTGTGTAGTGTTCGGAGTGCCGGCGCCAGCTGCGACCGCATCAGGAATCGCAACCTCCTCACCGTCAATCTCTACGACACCGGCGGACACCTCGAAAGGCTCAAACGAGGCAAAGACGGCCACGGTGTCCCCGGGTGAAACGAGACCCCCGATCACCCTTTGCTGCTCGAGTTCCACAGTCAGCTCGAGTTTGCCGGTAGGCACGATTACTCCAACCGCTCGCGTCGCTGCGTCCGCTGGTTCGACGAACCGGGAGTCAACAAGTTGTTCGCCGACGACGAGTTCCACGGCCGCTACCCGTCCTTCGAGACGCTGAAGACTCTGCACGCTGTTCTCCGGTTGGACCTTCGCAGGCACCAACTCGACCTTCACGTAATCCTCGAGTTCGGTTGCCGAGGTACCCGCCGGGATCGTCTCGTCGACGACGTACACCTCCACCAGTTCCTCACCCGCTTGTGCCCGCTCCTCAGCGGTTCTGACGTAACTCACCAGGGCAACCGTTCCAACAGCCGCCAGAGCGATGGCAACTACAATGCCAATCACTTTCCTACTCATCCTGTTTCCTCCAGTTAGCTCAGCAGGCGCCGAGGTTCTTTCGATCTACGGCGCAGATCGCGATTGCTTTTGCATTGGTTGGCGGGCCACCGGGGTTGCAACAGGAACCGGTGATGATTCCCGGCTCGAACTGCAGCGTGATGAAGCGCTGATCTTCAGCACCATTAAACTTGAAATCAACGATTCGGACCCGGGCAAATCCGATCAGATGGAAGGTCGAGCCCGCTCCGTTGCCGATCGCGTAATCGAAGATGGGAAGCCCGAAGTACATCCCGCTGTCCATCAGGTCCTTGGTCTCTTTATTGGCGCCAGTTGTGGCGCCCGTATCGCCCTCATAACACGCATAGGGTTCGGCTCCACAGGTACCACCGAGGGTGCCAGAGTACACAGCGTCGTCGTAGCCGTTCTCCACCCAGTCCTTCGTGTCTTGGTTGCTGTTCGCGCCGCCATCAAAGTCGATCGTGCCCCAATTGCCGGGAACGTTATTGCCACCGCACTGATCCGGAGAGGCTTTGTTGTAGTCGATCCGGTGCGTTTGTGTCGCCTGGGGATTGGCAAGGAACTGCTGCATCCCAGGGGCTTCGGAGCACAATCCGAAGGGCCGCAACCCGGTCGCTCCGTTGGGCTGTCCCCACTTGGCCGTGCTGCTTGACTCGGTGTCGAAATCGGTCAGACCCAACACCTGGGCGAACGAAGTGGTGATGTTCTGTTCGGCATCGACCGTGACCGCATTCGTTCCGAGAGGATCACATGCGGTCATCGTGGCGCCGGGGGCATTGAGACTCACGTAGTTCGACGCGACCGCATCGCAGCCAGTTCCGCCGAGCGCATATTCTTGGGCTGCGGCCAACGCCGCTGCGTCAGTTGTGGTGACCAGGTTCCGTCGGGACGTCCATCCCAAACCGAGATCGATAACGAGCGCTGCGCAACCCATCAGCACGACCATGAACAGTGCGGTCCAAGCGAGCATCGCGCCTCGCTGGCTCGAGCTTTGAATCATTCGCATCGGAATACTCCGTCTCCCTCGAGGGTGATACTGACATCGGGCAGCAACGGAATCTGAATGGTGTAGGGCGCTGTCACGCGAACGGTGATTTGCTGCCCGGGTCGTCCGGCACAGGTTCCCGACGGGTTCGTGACCGAGGGTGTCGCCCCGCCGATTCCGACGAGCGAACCCGTCACCGCGTTGTTGATGTCGGCTGACGAACTGGTCTGAAGCGCACCCACCCTGGCACCTTCTCGGGCCGCAGCTTGATACGCCTGAACCTGATTGAGCGCAAGGCCGAACTGGATGATGCCGAACACGAGGATCACGAAGATCGGAAGTACAAACGTGAACTCCGCCAACGCTGCACCGCGTTCAGTCTCTCTGTCGATTGGTTTCATCCTTGTCCGCCTTCGTCTGAGCACTAGTAGTAACAACCGAACGCACCGAGTGCAGGTGCAAATGTGCCCACGACCGTGGGCCTAAAAATCAGCAAGGGGGCACAGCGCAAGCGCCGTGCCCCCTTGACTCGTGTGGTGCGTTTAGAGCTGGGCTGCGACGTTGCGCAGGGTTGTGTCAATGCCAACCTGCAGGGCCCCCAGAGCACCGATACACAGAACGGCGATGAGTGCGAGAAGCAAGGCGTACTCGGCGAGGCCGGCACCGCGCTCCTTGGCGGTCTTGGTAAGGAAGGTCAGATAAAGCATTTCGTTCTCCTCAAAGAGTGGGTTTGTTAGTGACAACATCTTGAGCGACTACGGAGAGCGTGCAATCATCATTATTGGTGAAATGCTGGGGGGTGAACGGCTTCTTTGACTCGAGCTCGGAGACCACGTCTCATAGGCAAAACGACAGAAGCGGACGCCGATGTCGTCCGCTTCTGTCGTCCGCCGATTCGGAGG